>NZ_JBHUWH010000032.1:0-31851 GCF_042670125.1 Kitasatospora sp. NPDC057198
CTCCAGAGCACCTCACCTCCCGGGTGGACGCCGCTTCCGGCGTCCGACGGGGGAGGCCGCTTGTGTCCATACCCAGGTGGCTGGCATCCGGAGTTCCGACCGAGTTAGGAAAGCAGGTACCGCATGTACGCGATCGTTCGCGCCGGCGGCCGCCAGCACAAGGTCGCCGTTGGCGACGTGCTGGAGATCGACCGTATCGACGCCAAGCCGGGTGACTCGGTCGAGCTCTCGACCATCCTCGTCGTCGACGGTGAGTCCGTCACCTCCGACCCGTGGGTGCTCGGCGGCGTGAAGGCCCACGCCGAGGTCGTCGACCAGACCAAGGGCGACAAGATCGTCATCCTGCGCTACAAGAACAAGACCGGCTACCGCCGTCGTCAGGGCCACCGCCAGAAGCACACCGCGGTGCGCATCACCAGCATCGACTCGGTCAGCAAGTAACACTTCCTGCGGTCTTCCTAGAAAGGGGATAGCCAGATGGCACACAAGAAGGGTGCGAGTTCCACTCGCAACGGTCGTGACTCGAACGCTCAGCGCCTCGGCGTGAAGCGCTTCGGCGGCCAGGTCGTCTCCGCCGGCGAGATCATCGTCCGCCAGCGCGGCACCCACTTCCACCCGGGCGCCAACGTCGGCCGCGGTGGCGACGACACCCTGTTCGCGCTGACCGCCGGTGCCGTGGAGTTCGGCAACCGTCGCGGCCGCAAGGTCGTCAACATCGTGGCCGTCGAGGCCTGAGTCCGAACAGACTCGCTGTGAAGGGTGGGCCGGGATGATCCGGGCCCACCCTTCCGCTTTACCGCAGGACAACCTCATTTCTTCGCACGGGAGGCACCCCTCATGACCACCTTCGTGGACCGCGTCGAACTGCACGTCGCCGCGGGTAACGGAGGCCATGGCTGCGCCTCCGTGCACCGGGAGAAGTTCAAGCCGCTGGGCGGCCCCGACGGGGGCAACGGCGGCGAGGGCGGCTCGGTGGTCCTGGTCGTCGACCCGCAGGTCACCACGCTGCTGGAGTACCACCACTCGCCCAAGCGGAAGGCCGCCAACGGCAAGCCCGGCGCGGGCGGCCACCGCACCGGCGCGCTCGGCCCGGACATCGTGCTGCCGGTGCCGGACGGCACCGTGGTGATGGACCGCCAGGGCAACGTGCTGGCCGACCTGGTCGGCCCCGGCACCAGCTTCGTCGCCGCCCAGGGCGGCCGCGGCGGCCTGGGCAACGCGGCGCTGGCCTCGGCCCGCCGCAAGGCCCCCGGCTTCGCGCTGCTCGGCGAGCCCGGCGAGGCCCGCGACATCGTGATGGAGCTGAAGTCCGTCGCCGACGTCGCGCTGGTCGGCTACCCGAGCGCCGGCAAGTCCTCGCTGATCTCGGTGCTCTCCGCCGCCAAGCCGAAGATCGCCGACTACCCGTTCACCACGCTCGTCCCCAACCTCGGCGTGGTCACCGCCGGCGAGACCGTCTACACGATCGCCGACGTGCCCGGCCTGATCCCCGGCGCCAGCCAGGGCCGCGGCCTCGGCCTGGAGTTCCTGCGGCACGTCGAGCGCTGCGAGGTGCTGGTGCACGTGCTGGACTGCGCCACCCTGGAGCCGGGCCGCGACCCGCTCACCGACCTGGAGACCATCGAGGACGAACTCGCCCAGTACGGCGGCCTGGAGGACCGGCCGCGGCTGGTCGCGCTCAACAAGATCGACGTCCCGGACGGCCAGGACATCGCCGACCTGACCCGCGCCTCGCTGGAGGAGCGCGGCTACCGGGTCTTCGAGGTCTCCGCGCTCGCCCACAAGGGCCTGCGCGAACTCTCCTTCGCGCTGGCCGAGATCGTCGCCACCGCGCGCGCCGCCAAGCCCGTCGAGGAGAACACCCGCATCGTCATCCGGCCCACCGCCGTGGACGACGCCGGCTTCACCATCGAGGAGGAGGACGGCGCCTACCGGATCCGCGGCGGCAAGCCCGAACGCTGGGTCCGGCAGACCGACTTCGCCAACGACGAGGCCGTCGGCTACCTCGCCGACCGGCTGGCCCGGCTCGGCGTCGAGCAGGAGCTGTGGAAGATCGGCGCCAAGGAGGGCGACACGGTCATCATCGGCCCCGACGAGAACGCCGTCGTCTTCGACTGGGAGCCCACCATGGCCGCCGGCGCGGAGATGCTCGGCCGCCGCGGCGAGGACCACCGGATGGAGACCCAGCGCCCGGCCGTCGACCGCCGCCGCGAGCGCCAGCGCGGCCGCGACGCCGCGGAGCAGGAGTACCTGGACTTCGAGGCGCTCTCCTCCGGCCGCGAGCAGCTCGACCAGTAGTCCGCGCGCCGGTGAACGGCGCGGGCAGGGCGCCGACGGGGGCGCGGACGATGCGTCCGCGCCCCCGTTCGCGCTCTCCGCGCCCGCCACGTCTCACGCCTCGTCGCGATTTCGTGACCCGTGAGCGCGCTCGCTAGATTGCGGACGTACACAGGCTGCGTCGGAAGGGTCGGGCTGATGGTGGATCAGTTGCTCCGCGAGGAGGTCGTCTCGGCGCGCCGGATCGTGGTGAAGGTCGGCTCGTCCTCGCTGACCACCGCCGCCGGCGGGCTGGACGCCGACCGGGTGGACGCCCTGGTGGACGCGCTGGCCAAGCTGCGCTCCGGCAAGGACGCGCCGGAGGTCGTGCTGGTCTCCTCCGGCGCCATCGCGGCCGGCCTGGCCCCGCTCGGACTCGCCGAGCGCCCCAAGGACCTGGCCCGGCAGCAGGCCGCCGCCAGCGTCGGCCAGGGCCTGCTGGTGGCCCGGTACACCGCCTCGTTCGCCCGCTACGGGGTGCGGGTCGGCCAGGTGCTGCTGACCGCCGAGGACGCCAGCCGCCGCGCCCACTACCGCAACGCCTACCGGACGCTGGACCAGCTGCTGACGATGGGCGCGATGCCGATCGTCAACGAGAACGACACCGTCGCCACCGCCGAGATCAGGTTCGGCGACAACGACCGGCTGGCCGCCCTGGTCGCCCACCTGGTCCGGGCCGACCTGCTGGTGCTGCTCTCCGACGTGGACGGCCTGTACGACGGCGACCCGGCCAAGCCCGGCAGCAGCCGGATCGCGGTGGTGCGCGGCCCCGAGGACCTGGCGGGCGTGGAGATCGGCAGCGCCGGCAGGGCGGGCGTCGGCACCGGCGGCATGGTCACCAAGGTCGAGGCGGCCCGGATCGCCACCGGCGCGGGCATCCCGGTGGTGCTCACCGCCGCCAGCCAGGCCGCCGACGCGCTGGCCGGCCGCCCCACCGGCACGCTGTTCCGGCGCACCGGCAGCCGCTCCGCCGACCGGCTGCTCTGGCTGGAGCACGCCTCCTCGCCGCGCGGCGCGCTGACCCTGGACGACGGCGCGGTGGCGGCCGTCGTGCACGGCGGGAAGTCACTGCTGCCCGCCGGGGTGACCCGGGTCGAGGGCGAGTTCGCCGCGGGCGATCCGGTCGACCTTCTTGGCGAAAACGGTCACATCGTCGCCCGCGGACTGGTCAACTTTGATGCGAGGGAGTTGCCCCGTCTGCTCGGCCGGTCCACCCGAGAACTGGCCCAGGAGCTCGGTGCCGCGTACGAACGCGAGGTCGTCCACCGCGACGACCTGGTCGTGCTGCGCGGCTGAGCGCGGGCGGCGGGGCCGGTACGGGGGGTGGGAGCAGCGGGCCGGGGGGCCCGCGCGACACGCTGAACAGGAGGCCGCCGGTGGTTCGCAGGCGGGAGGAAGCACTGCCGGGCCAGAGGTCCGAGCGGCGGCTCACCAGCATCGAGGGCGGCCGGGGCGTCGAGCAGCGGGCTCCGCGGGAGGCCGACCCGGGCGCCGCGCCGGACACCGGGCAGGAGGTCCGGGGCCCCGTGCGGGAGCAGGCCCGGATGTGGCACGTGGTGCTGAGCGTGGCGGGCGCGGCGACACCGCTGCCGGAACTGCGGACGGCCCTGGAGAAACTGGCGCACGACCACTCGTTCTTCCTGACGGCCCGGTACGCCGCGGACCACGCCGAGGTCCGCTACTGGGAGGAGGCGCGGGACCTGCACGACGCGGCGGCGATCGCGCTGCGGCTGTGGGGCGAGCACAAGGCCAGCGCGAAGCTGCCGGCCTGGGAGATCGTCGGCCTGGAGGTGGTGGACCGCCCGACGTACCACAAGCGGGTCGCGGAGGGCTTCGGGGACCCGCCGCCGCAGCTGGGCGGGGTGCACCCGTACTGAGCGGCGGCTGGGCCGGGGCGGGTGTCGTGCCGGGTCGGGTGTTGCGCTGGGCCGGGTGTCGGGCCGGGTGTCGTGCCGGGTCGGGTCGCGTTCGGGCGTGTCCGGGTGTGCCCGGTCGCGCCCGGGGACGTCTCAGCGGGCGAAATGTGCGGCGGGACGGGGGCCCCGGCTCGCTAGGCTTTGCGGCATGAGCGATCTCACCGCCACCGCCGACAGCCCCGTCCTCGCCGCCGCGCGCCGTGCCCGGGAGGCGGCCGCCGCCCTGGCGCCAGTGCCGCGCTCGGTGAAGGACGCCGCGCTGCTGGCGATCGCGGACGCGCTGGTCGAACGGGCCGCCGAGATCACCGCCGCCAACGCGCAGGACGTCGAGCGGGCCCGCGCGGCCGGCACCGCCGAGTCGGTGATCGACCGGCTGACGCTCACCGCGGAGCGGATCGCCGCGATCGCCTCCGACGTCCGCAGCGTGGTCGGCCTGCCCGACCCGGTGGGCGAGGTGGTCCGGGGCTACACCCTGCCCAACGGCCTGGACGTGCGCCAGGTCCGCGTCCCGCTGGGCGTGGTCGGCATCATCTACGAGGCCCGGCCGAACGTCACGGTGGACGCCGCCGCGCTCTGCCTGAAGTCCGGCAACGCGGTGCTGCTGCGCGGCTCCGGCTCCGCGTACCGCTCCAACACCGCGCTGGTCGAGGTGCTGCGCGCGGCGGTGGCCGGCGCGGGCCTGCCGGCCGACGTGATCCAGCTGGTGCCGGGCGAGAGCCGCGAGTCGGTGCAGGAGCTGATGCGCGCCCGCGGCCTGGTCGACGTGCTGATCCCGCGCGGCGGCGCCTCGCTGATCCGCACCGTGGTCGAGGGCTCGACCGTCCCGGTGATCGAGACCGGCACCGGCAACTGCCACGTGTACGTGGACGCGCAGGCCGACCTGGCGATGGCCGTCGGCGTGCTGCTCAACTCCAAGGCGCAGCGGGTCAGCGTCTGCAACTCCGCCGAGACGCTGCTGGTGCACCAGGACGTCGCGGACGCCTTCCTGCCGCTCGCGCTGGCCGCGCTGGCCGAGGCCGGGGTCACCGTGCACGGCGACGACGCGGTGCTCAAGGCCGCCGAGGGCACCGAGGTGACGGCCGTCCCGGCGACCGAGGAGGACTGGGAGACCGAGTACCTCTCGCTGGACCTGGCGGCCGCCGTGGTGCCCTCGCTGGAGGCCGCGGTCGAGCACATCCGCCGCTACTCCTCCGGCCACACCGAGGCGATCGTCACCGGCTCGCAGCCCGCCGCCCGCCGCTTCACCCAGCTCGTCGACTCCACCACGGTGGCCGTCAACGCCTCGACCCGGTTCACCGACGGCGGCGAGTTCGGCTTCGGCGCGGAGATCGGCATCTCCACCCAGAAGCTGCACGCCCGCGGCCCGATGGGCCTGCCGGAGCTGACCAGCACCAAGTACATCGTCACCGGCGACGGGCACGTGCGCGGCGAGGCCCGGCAGACCGTCGGCGGCTGACCGCGATCGTCCGGGCGTCCGGGCGTCCGGGCGTCCGGGTGGCCGGGCGGCCGGGCGTCCGGGTGGCCGGGCGTTCGGGCGGTGGGCGTTCGGGCGGCGGGCGCGGCAGGTGCTGCTCGGGCGGCGGGCGCGGCTCGGGCTCGGCGGGCGCGGCTCGGCGGCGGGGGCTCGGCGGCTCGGGCGGCCGAATGCCGTAGTCCGTCCGGACCCGATCGGCGAGACCCACAGACAAACGCCCCGGCCGGTAATACATTGAATCCGTGGCTGAGGATGTGGGGGGCTCGCCGTACTCCGACGGCGCCGACCATGGTGGTGCGGACGACGAGTTCGCCACCGTGGTCTTCGACGAGAGCTTCGTCCGCTCCGCCGCCGTGCACGAGCCGAGCGCCCGGGAGCGGCAACTCGCCGCCGCCGAGGCCCGGTTGGAGCCGGAGCAGGCGGGGGCGGCCCGGAGCTACGAGTTCACCGAGCACCCGGAGCACGTCGGTGGTGGCGAGGCGCTGCCGCTGGAGCTGCGCCCGCTGCCCGGCGGACTGGACGAGGACCGCTTCTACCCCGACCCGTGGTCCGGCCGCGACCGGCAGGAGCGGCTCGTCCGCCGCTCCCGGCTCCGCGCCTTCGACCCGCTGCGCGGGGGCACCGTCGCCCAGCAGCGCTGGCACCGGCCGGTGGCCTGGGTGCTGGCGCTGGTGATGGGGGTCGGCCTGGTCGCGCTGTCGGTCGCCGCGGTGTACCGGGGCGTCGGCGGGGCCGTGCCGGGGTCGCCGGCCCGGCCGAGCAGCGGTAGCAGCCAGAGCGGCGGCAGTGGCCAGAGCGGTGGCCGGAGCGGGGAGTCCGTCGGCGGGAGCCCGGCCGCGGTGCCGGTGCAGCCGTCCGCGGTGGCCGCCGTGCCAGTCGGCTGACGTTCCCGCCGGACGGGTCCGCCGGGCGGGTCCGCCGGGCAGGTCCTTCGCCGCGGGAGGGGACGTCACCCGCCGTGGCGCGCTCGTTACCCGCGCGCCCTCGTCGCGGGCGGCCCGCGAGTCTACCCTGGTGTCATGGGTGACCCGCGCGAGCCTCCTGGGGGCACGCCCGAGGGTGGTTCCAACGATGACGAGTTCCGGTCCGTCGTCTTCGACGAATCGTTCGTCCGGGCTGCCCGGATCCAGGAGCTGTCCGCGCAGGAGCGGCTGGAGGGTGCCCTCGGTCGGGCCACCCGGCCGCGCGGCTGGGGCTGGTTGTCGGTGCCCCGGCAGGCCGTCGTCCTGATGCTGGTGGTCGCGATGGCGTTCGCCGCCGCCGTCTACTTCGGGATCAGCTCCCCGCGCGGCCACACCGTCCCGCCCAGCGGCACCCAGCTGACCGTCAGCCTCACCCCGCTCGCCCCGTCCGGGACCGTCACCGCGGTCGCCGACCCCGCGAACCCGTTCGCCGGGCTGCCCGCCGGGTACGCCGACGGACCGGCCGGGTTCGGGCTGCCGACCGCCACCGCCACCGCCCACTTCACCGGCTCCCAGGTGCAGCGGGCCCTGGACTTCGTCCAGCAGTACCTGGTGGCCTCCGAGCTGACCCCCGCCACCCTGACCGCCAACCAGACCGCGCAGGTCCGCGCTCTGATCACGGCCGGCGAGCTCGCCCAGTACGACGAGAGCACCAACTCGCCGCGCGACGACCAGCACCACGCCGCCACCGGCTGGATGGTGCGCTTCGACCCCGGGCAGATCGCCCTGGCCACCGACACCGTCAAGGCCACCGGCAGCGTGCACGTCGGCGAACTCAACGCCGACACCCTGGAGATCACCACCGACCACACCCTGGTGTACGCGCTGCGCCCGGCCGGCACCACCAGCGACCCGTCGGTCACCCTGTACGCGGTGCGCCGGGCGGTGCGCGTCGACGTCGACCGCACCGACCTCGACACCGGACGGCTGCGGGTGGTCGACGCCGCGGTGCAGGCCGGGCCGAGTTCCTGCTCGGCCGGGCAGAGCGACTACCTGCAGCCGGTGCTGGCCACCACGGCGGGCGTCCGCCCGAGCGTCCCGCCCGCCGTGGCCCCGAACGACCACGGCCGTCCGGCCTGGGACTCCTGCGGGGTGCTCGGGCCGATCACCGGCTGAACCCCGGCCGGCCGCCGGGGCCGGTCCGGAGGGTCGGGGTCAGTCCCGGGCGCCGTCGCCCTCCTTGCCGCCGCCGCTGCTGCCGTTGCTGCTGCCGCCGTTGCCGCCGTTGCCGCGGCCGGCGCCCGCGAAGGTGTCGCGGAGCTTGCCGCCGACCGTGCCGACGCCGTTGCCCAGGTCGCGCAGCAGGCCCATCAGCGGGTCCTTGCTCTCCTTCACCGACTGCGAGTACGACTCGGCGGCGGCCCTCCACTGCGAGCCGACCGTGGTGTCCGGGTCGTCACCGCGGCGCGGGTACGCCCCGGCCATGATCGAGCGGTACTCCTCGCTCTCCGCCCACCTCTTCAGCTGCGCCACCCGCACCACCGCGAACGGGTGGGACTGCGGCAGCACCTGGAGCAGCTTCAGCACGCTGTCGCGCAGGTCGCCCGCCTTGTCGTACTCGGCGGCCTGCTCCAGGAACGCGTCCACGTTCATCTCGGCCATGTGCGCGCCGCCGGCCAGCTTCATCAGCGACCGCATCGACGCCTGCAGGTCCTGCCCCGCCAGCAGACCGGCCCGGTCGCTGGACAGCTCCGCCTTGCGGAACCACTCCTTGAGCGCGGTGATCAGCGCGGTGATCGCCAGGTTGCCCAGCGGTATCCAGCCGATCCGGGCCGCCAGGTTGGTGAGGATCAGCAGCATCGTCTGGTACACCGCGTGCCCGGACATCGCGTGACCGACCTCGTGGCCGATCACCGCGCGCAGCTCCTCCTCGTCCATCAGCTCGACCAGCCCGGTGGTGACCACGATCACCGGGTTGTCCATGCCGATGCAGTACGCGTTGACCTTCGGGTCCTGGGAGACGTACAGGTCCGGGACCTTCTCGAGGTCCAGCACGTACGCGGCGTCCCGCACCATGTCGTACAGCTCGGGGAACTGACGCTCCGACGTCTTCACCGCGGTGGCCAGGAACAGCAGCCGCACGCTGCGCTCCGACACCAGGCCAGCCAGCTTCTTCAGGATGTCGTCGAAGCCGCTGAGCTTGCGCAGCGCCACCAGGCCGGAGCGGTCCGCCGGGTGCTCCCAGGCCCGGGTGGAGATCTCCGGGAAGCGCTGGCGGCGGCGGCTCGGCGCGGAACCCTTGGTCATGTCGGTCATTGAGTACCTCTCCTGGATCGACGCCGGCACCGGCACCTGTGGCCGGCCCCCGCTGCTTTCCACTTCAACGTCGGTGTGTCCGTACTCGTCCCCGCGGTCACGCTACGCCGTCCGTATCGCGGCCCGGGAGACCGGGGACGGTCCTGGAACGACCCTGGAACGGCCCGGAACGGCCTGGAGCGGGGTTCGGAACGGTCCGGAACGGGCCGGAACGGGCCCGGCCGCGCTCCCGCGGGTGGCCGGGGTGCCGGGGCGGGGACCGGGATAAACGGGACTACCCTGGCTCTGCCGTACCGAACAAGGAGCCCGTGATGTCCACTGCCGCCCTGGTCCAGCTCGCCGGACCGATCTCCAGCGAGAACGGACCCGGTCTGTTCCTGCGGATCATCCTGGTCGCCTCCTTCGTCGGGGTCGGCCTGATGGTGTGGGCGCTGGCCCGGGCGGGCCGCGACGGCGCCAAGCGCGACGCGGCCCGGGTGGCCGCCCGCGAGGCCGAGGGGGCCGGGACGGCCGGGCGCCCCGCCGACGACCTGGGCTGAGCCGCCTCGGGCCGAGCAGATCCGGGGCGAGCCGATCCGGGGCGGGATGCGGCCGCTTCCGCGCCCGGCTCCGGGGCCGGGCCGTCGGGTGGGAGCAGGCGGAAACGGGTGGGAACGGGCAGGAGCGGGCGGGCGACGGCTCACGGGCGGTCAGACGCGGTGGGCCGCCGCGCGGTTGCGTGTCAGGCCCCCGTACGATGAGCGCGCGGGCCGTACGGTCCGTGACCGCCTGGTCCTCACACCGAGCCGAGAAGGTCCCGCCGATCATGAGCACTGCTGCCCTGCCCGCCGTCGTCCGCCTTGCCGAGGAGGGTGGTAACCACGACAGCCTCAACCCCCTGCTGACGGGCGGCTCGGCGCTGTTCATCCTGCTGCTCCTGCTGTTCATCACCACCCGCTTCAACCGCGACCGCTGACCGGCCGCGCCGCTGACCAGTCGCACCGCTGACCGGCCGCGCCGCCGTCCCGCCCGCCGCGCGTCCGCGGCCCCCGGGGCGGCGGGACGCGGTGCGCCCGGGGCCCGCTGACCGCCGGAGCCCCCGGGACATCCGGGTCGCGTAAGGTGTGGCGCCATGAGAGAGCAGGTCGAGACCTCCGGGACGAACGTGGCGCCGGGCACCTCCGCGCCGGGCACCCCGGCACCGGGCGCCACCCCGACACCGGACGGCGCTCCGCGCAGGCGGCGACGACTGGGTGTGATGGGTGGCACCTTCGACCCCATCCACCACGGCCACCTGGTCGCCGCGAGCGAGGTGGCGAGCGCCTTCCAGCTGGACGAGGTGGTCTTCGTCCCCACCGGGCAGCCCTGGCAGAAGTCCGACCGGCAGGTCTCGCCGGCCGAGGACCGCTACCTGATGACGGTGATCGCCACCGCCGAGAACCCCCAGTTCTCGGTCAGCCGGATCGACATCGACCGCGACGGCCCCACCTACACCGTCGACACCCTGCGCGAGCTGCGCAGCCTCCACCCCGAGGCCGAGCTCTTCTTCATCACCGGTGCCGACGCCCTCGCGCAGATCATCTCCTGGCGCTCCTCCGAGGAACTCTTCGACCTCGCGCACTTCATCGGCTGCACCAGGCCGGGCCATACTCTCTCCGACACCGGCCTGCCGGTCGGCGGCGTCTCGCTGGTCGAGGTGCCCGCACTCGCCATCTCCTCCACCGACTGCCGGGTGCGCGTCGCCAAGGGCGAACCCATCTGGTACCTGGTGCCGGACGGCGTGGTCCGATACATCCACAAGCGGGCGCTGTACGCGTCGGCCCGGCCTTGATGCCCCCAGGAGGGACGACGTGACCGGAACGTCCGACGACCAGAACTGGTTCGGCCAGCAGCCCCAGTCCCACCCCCGCCCGCCCGGCCCGGAGCACCCGCAGCAGCAGCCCGGCCACTACGCACAGCAGCAGGGCCAGGAGGGCTACCAGCAGCAGGGGCACGAGGGTTACCAGCAGGGCTACGAGCAGGGCTACGAGCAGCAGTCCGGCGGGTACGGGCAGTACGACCAGTACGACCAGTACGGCGCCCCCCAGTTCCAGCAGCAGCACCAGCAGCACCAGCAGCACCGGCAGCCGTCCGAGTCGTACCCGCAGGATCCCTACGGTGGCGGGCAGCAGGCCGCGCCCGGGTACCCGGCGCAGGACTACGGGCAGGGCGGCCACCGGCAGGGCGGGTACGAGCAGCCGGGCTACGAGTCCTCCGGGTACGGGTCTTCCGGCTACGGACCGTCCGGGTACGAGCAGGGCGGGTACGAGCAGGGCGGGTACGGGGCGTCCGGGTACGGGCAGGGTCGGTACGGGCAGGGCGGGTACGAGCCGCAGGGGTTCGAACAGCGCGGCTACGAGGGGCAGTTCGACGGGCAGCCGGGCGCAGGGCAGCCGGGCGGGTACGGGCAGCAGTCCTACGAACCCCACTACGGGCAGCGGCAGCCGGAGCAGGCGCCCGGGGCCGGACAGACGGTGGGACACGTTCCCGGGCAGGCGCCCGGACGGGCGGGGCGTTCGGTGCCCCCGGTGAGCCCGGTGGCGGCGTCCGCTGCCGCGGGTGCCGCGGGTGCCGCGGGTGGTGCGGCCGCGACCGCTGCGGCGACGGGTGCGGTGGTGCCGCCGCGGGCGCGTTCCGCCGGTGCGGCTCCGGCGGCCGGCGCGGCGAGCGGGCCCGCGGAGGAGCCGTCCGAACTGGTCGGCGGGCGGGCGGCGACGGCGGCCAGGGCGAAGGGCAAGGGCGGCGACGCGTACACCACGGCCGAGTTCGACTTCGTCGACGAGCAGACGGAGGAGTCCGAGGACGCGATCGACTGGCTGAAGTTCGCCGAGTCGCGCAGCGAGGTGCGGGCCGAGCGCCGGCGGCGGCTGCGCAACCGGCTGCTCTCGCTGCTGGTCGCGGTGGCGGTGCTGGCGGTCGGCGGGATGGGTTACCTGTGGTGGAGCGGGAAGCTCGGCGGTGGCGACGACGCGGACACGGCGATCGGCGGCCGGTACGTCAACGTGGTGCACCTGCGCGACCCGCAGGGCATGGTCACCACCGCACTGCTGGTCGACGACGAGGGCGGGAAGAAGGCGACCGTACTGCTGCTGCCGGACAACCTGCAGCTGCCCAGCAACGGCGACTCCGCGACCACCACGGTCGGCAAGTCCCTGGACGAGATCGGCGCCTCCGCCACCCGTGACGGCCTGTCCTCGGTGCTCGGGGCCAAGGTGGCCGGCACCTGGCGGCTGGACACCCCCTACCTGCTGCTGCTGGTCTCCCAGCTCGGTGGCATCAGGGTGGACACCAACGCCGAGGTGCGCGAGGACAACAAGGCGGACGGCCGGGTGCTCGCCAAGGCGGGCAAGGACGTCCTGCTGAACGGGCACGCCGCCGTCGCCTACGCGACCCTCCAGGCGCCCGGGGAGAACCGGGACGCCCAGCTCGCCCGCTTCGGGCAGGTGATGGCCGCGCTGATCAACACGATGCCGACCACCATGTCGGACGCCACCGACGACGTGCACCGGATGAACTCGGTCGCGGACCCGTCCCTCCCGGAGAACGCGCTGGCCGGCGTGCTGGTCAACCTGGCCAAGCAGGCGAAGGCGGGGCACCTGTCCACCAGCACGCTCACCGCGAAGGCCGACGGCACCCTGGACGACGCCGTCGCGGGCAAGCAGGTGAAGGAGATCCTCGGCGGCGCCCTCGGCAAGGTCAAGGGCACCGGCGGCTCCACCCGCGTCACCCTGGTCAACGCCTCCGGCAGCGATCACTCGGTGGACGGCGCGCAGGTCGCGGTCATCAACGCGGGCATGGACCCGTTGCCGTCCAGTGCCAAGGCGCCCGAGCAGGCGACCTCCGAGATCCGCTACACCGACGACGCCCAGCAGCCCTCGGCCCTCACCCTGGCCACCAGCATGGGCCTGCCGGACTCGGTGGTGAAGAAGGTCACCGACACGCAGAACGCGGACCTGGTGCTGGTGATCGGCAAGGACTACCAGCCGCCGGCGCAGAAGACGCCGTAGGGCGGTGCGGGCGCGGTCGGAGCCCCCGGGCGGAAAACGCTCGGGGGCTCCGCCGCGTTCGTGAGATCCTGGGAGGGTATCCCCGCAGCCGATCCGGAAGAGCATCGTGACCGTCACCGACCGAAGCCAGGAACTGATCACCGTCGCCGCGCAGGCGGCGGCCGACAAGCTGGCGCACGACATCATCGCCTTCGACGTCAGCGAGGTGCTGTCGATCACTGACGCCTTCCTGATCGCCTCCGCCGCGAACGACCGCCAGGTGCGGTCGATCGCCGAGGAGATCGAGGACCAGCTGCGCGAGAAGCTCGACGTCAAGCCGGTGCGCCGCGAGGGCGAGCGCGAGGGCCGCTGGATCCTGCTCGACTACCTGGACATCGTGGTGCACGTCCAGCACTCCGAGGAGCGCTCCTTCTACTCGCTCGACCGCCTGTGGAAGGACTGCCCCGAGCTGCCGCTGCCCGAGGACGCACTGGCGACCCGGAACCGGCCGGAGAACGCCGTCACCGACGCGGCCGGCAACGCCGTCTCCGGGGGCGACCTCTGAGCCGGGCCGGGGCCTGGCCGCGCATCGTCCTCTGGCGGCACGGCCAGACCTCCTGGAACCTCGAATCGAGGTTCCAGGGCACCACGGACATCGAGCTCACCGACCAGGGCGTCTTCCAGGCCCAGCGGGCGGCCCGGCTGCTCGCCGGGCTCCGGCCCGACCTGCTGATCTCCTCCGACCTGCAGCGGGCCCGGCGCACCGCCGCCGAGCTCGCCGCGCTCACCGGCCTCGAAGTGCACCAGCACGAGGGCCTGCGGGAGACCTACGCGGGGGAGTGGCAGGGGCTCACCAACGCCGAGATCCGGGCCCGCTACCCGGAGCAGTACGAGGCGTGGGCGAACGGCGAGCAGGTGCGGCGCGGCGGCGGCGAGCTGGCCACCGAGGTGGCCGACCGGGCCGTCCCGGTGGTGCTGGACGCGGTGGGCAAGCTGCCGGAGAACGGCACCCTGGTCGTGGTCAGCCACGGCGGCACCATCCGCACGGTGATCGGCCGGATGCTGGGCCTGGAGCCGCAGATGTGGGAGCGCTTCGGCGGCCTCTCCAACTGCTGCTGGTCGGTCCTCGGCCAGGACTCGCGCGGCTGGCGGCTGCTGGAGCACAACGCGGGCACACTTCCGCAGCCGGTCATCGGCGACGAGACCTGAGACGGTGCCCGGCGGCCGACCGACCCGGATTTCACAGTTCCGGCTCTGACCAGCTAGAGTCTTCCTCGTTCGCAGCGAGGAACGCAGACGGGGAACCGGGGGCGGGAGTCGCGGAACTGCGGGGCTATAGCTCAGTTGGTAGAGCGATTGCATGGCATGCAATAGGTCAGGAGTTCGATTCTCCTTAGCTCCACTCCGCACCGGTGGTCCGTGAGTGGTCGTCAGTGTCGCGGGGCTATAGCTCAGTTGGTAGAGCGATTGCATGGCATGCAATAGGTCAGGAGTTCGATTCTCCTTAGCTCCACAGCAGTTCCGCGAGGCCGTCATCCGAAGAGGGTGGCGGCCTTCGGTGTTTTCGCGGGCGGGTGTGGGTGTGGGTGCGGACGAAGGTGCGGATGCCGGCTCGGAGGCTCCGTAACGGATTAGGGCCGGGGGCGCCGACCGTGTACAGTTGGCGATGTCGCCGAGGGAAACCGCAGGTGGCAGCAGCAAGAGCATGGGGCTATAGCTCAGTTGGTAGAGCGATTGCATGGCATGCAATAGGTCAGGAGTTCGATTCTCCTTAGCTCCACAGTAGTCCGAAGGCCGTCCCGGGAGGGGCGGCCTTCGGCCGTTCACCGGACTTCCCTGTCGAGCGGAGGGCGGGGCCGCTACGGTCGTGGCATGGCCGACCTGGTGCGAAAACGGAACGACGAGCTCGCCCGGATACTCCACCAGCTCGGCTGGAGCCCGGAGCGGCTGGCCCGCGAGGTGAACGCGGTGCTCCCGACCGGCATGGCGATCAGCGCCACCGCACCGTACAAGTGGCGTGACCGGGGGATGGTGCCGCGTTCGCCGCACGACCAGACCGTCTGCGAGGTGCTGGCCCGCAGCGTCGGCATCGCCGTCACCTACGAACAGCTCTGGGGACGGATGGGCTCCCACCGGGGCGCGAAGATGCTCTCGCCCCGGCTGCTGACCGACCCGTGGACCGCCGACACCGCGCAGACCGCGCTCCACGAGGCGGGCGCCGACGGTGCACCGGTGCGCCTGACCGACCTGTTCCGCGGCGACGAGCTGGAGCAGGCCGCCCGGCACTGGGCCTCCCCGCCCCCGCCGGTCACCGGTGGGGAGGGTGCGCTGCGGATCGCCCCTGAGCAGCTGGCCGACCTGCGGTTGTCCTACGAGTCCAAGCAGCGCCTGGAGCGCGCCTACGGCGGCGGCCTGATCCTCGACCTGGCCAAGGCCGAACTCGCCATGGTGGGGAAGCTGTTGGAGCTCGGCCGCTACGACGAGCCACTCGGCCGCGAACTGTACGGCGCGGCCAGCCGGCTGGCCCGGCTGGTCGGCTGGGCCAACTACGACATGGGCAACGACGCCGCCGCCCAGCGCGCCTTCGTCGCCGCCCTGCGGGCCGCGCACGTCTCGGGCGACCCGCGGCTCGGTGTCGGCGTGGTCGGCTGCCTCGCCGTCCAGGCCACGTACAACTCCGGCGGGCGGGGGCTCGACCCGGTGGCGATGCTCTCCACCGCGCTGCGCGCTGCCGACGCCGTGCTGACACCGCGCGAGCGGGCCCTGCAACTGGGGCGGATCGCCCGGGCGCACGGCCGCAAGGGGGAGCAGATCAGTGCGGAGGCCGTTGCCGAGCGGGCGTTCCGGGTACTGGAGGGCGTGGAGGGGCACGCGCAGGAACGGGCCGACCTGGAGGGCATGGTCGGCGAGGGCTACCTGCTGCTCGGCGAGCACGAGCAGGCGCGCAGCCTGCTGCTGACCTCGATCGACGCCCTCTCGGAGGAACGGGCCAGGGCCAAGGCGCTGTTGATGGTGCGTCTCGCCGATTCCTACCGGCGCACCGGTGAGCGGGCCGAGGCCGAGCACACCGCCGACCGGGCGCGACTGCTCGCGTCGGGCATGCAGTCGGCGCGGGTGGCCCGGGCCCTGCGGGACTTCGACACCGCGATGCGCGCGGAGGCGTAGCGCCGGGGCGGACGGATCGAGCGGACCGCCCGGGGCGGGCCGGCCAGTTGGAGCTGGGCGGCGGCCGGTCGGGGTTGAGTGGCCGGTTGGGGTTGAGCAGTCGGGCCGGGCTGAGCGGCCGGTAGGGGCCGAGTGGTCGGGCCGGGGGTTGACGTGGTGACGCGAAAGCGGGTTGAGGGGGTGCGGTACCCTGAGCCCATGCGAACTGTGCGCCTGCTTCTTAGCCGGCCGCGCTGACCAGGACCGGCTTGAGGGCCGGAGTCGGCGTGGCGACCCCTCCTGAGGAGGGGCTTTCTGCTTTCTACGGCCTGTTCGCTGACTGATGACGATGGAGCCTGAAGGACCATGAGCGAGACGACCCCCGCTTCCGGCGCGGCCGAAGCCGCCACCGAGCCTTTCCGCTACGGCGCCGCGCTGGCCGCCGAGATCGAGTCCCGCTGGCAGGACCTGTGGGAGAAGGAGGGGACGTTCAACGCCCCCAACCCGACCGGCCCGCTGGCCGACGGGACGTCCGTCGCCACGAAGCCGCACAGCTTCATCATGGACATGTTCCCGTACCCGTCGGGCTCCGGCCTGCACGTGGGCCACCCGCTGGGCTACATCGCCACCGACGTGTACGCCCGCTACCAGCGGATGACCGGCCACAACGTGCTGCACACCCTGGGCTACGACGCCTTCGGCCTGCCCGCCGAGCAGTACGCCGTCCAGTACGGCATCCACCCGCGGGTGTCCACCGAGGACAACATCGCCAACATGCGCAAGCAGCTGCGCCGGCTGGGTCTGGGGCACGACTCGCGCCGCTCGATCTCCACGATCGACCCCGACTACTACCGCTGGACGCAGTGGATCTTCCTGCAGATCTTCAACTCCTGGTACGACGAGGACGCGGCCAAGGCCCGCCCGATCGCCGAACTGGTCGCCCAGTTCGAGTCCGGTGAGCGCGAGGTGCCGGGTGGTCGTGCCTGGGCCGAGCTGTCCGGCGTCGAGCGCGACGAGGTGCTGGGCGAGTACCGGCTGGCGTACTCCAAGGAGGTGCCGGTCAACTGGTGCCCCGGTCTGGGCACCGTGCTGGCCAACGAGGAGGTCACCGCGGACGGCCGCTCCGAGCGCGGCAACTTCCCGGTGTTCAAGTCCAACCTGCGCCAGTGGATGATGCGGATCACCGCCTACGCGGACCGCCTGATCGGCGACCTGGACCTGCTGGACTGGCCCGAGGCGATCAAGCTGCAGCAGCGCAACTGGATCGGCCGGTCCGAGGGCGCCCGGGTCGACTTCACCGTCGGCGGTGACACCGTCACGGTCTTCACCACCCGCCCCGACACCCTGTTCGGCGCCACCTACATGGTGCTGGCACCCGAGCACGCCCTGGTCGACGGCATCGTCCCGGCCGAGTGGCCGGCCGGCACCCGTGAGGAGTGGACCGGCGGCGCCGCCGACCCGGCCGCCGCCGTGGCCACGTACCGGGCGGTCGCCGCCGCCAAGTCCGACGTGGAGCGCCAGGCCGACGCCAAGGTCAAGACCGGCGTGTTCACCGGCGCCTACGCGACCAACCCGGTCAGCGGCGAGCAGATCCCGGTGTTCATCGCCGACTACGTGCTGATGGGCTACGGCACCGGCGCGATCATGGCCGTCCCGGCGCACGACAGCCGCGACTTCGCCTTCGCGCAGGCGTTCAACCTGCCGATGCGCTGCGTCGTCCGGCCCACCGACGGCCGCGGCGAGGACCCGCACACCTGGGACGACGCCTTCGACACCTACGACTCGGTGCTGGTCAACTCCGAGCGTGACGGCATCTCGCTGAACGGCCTGTCCGTGGTCGACGCCAAGGCCCGGATCACCGCCTGGCTGGCCGAGCAGGGCATCGGCGAGGGCACCGTCAACTTCCGCCTGCGCGACTGGCTGTTCAGCCGCCAGCGGTACTGGGGCGAGCCCTTCCCGATCGTCTACGACGAGACCGGCGCGATGCACGCCCTGCCCGAGTCGATGCTGCCGGTCGAGGTCCCCGAGGTCGAGGACTACCTGCCGCACACCTACGACGCCGACGACGCCACCTCCTCGCCGAAGACCCCGCTGTCCCGCAACGAGGACTGGGTCAACGTCGAACTGGACCTGGGCGACGGTCCGAAGACCTACCGCCGCGAGACCAACACCATGCCCAACTGGGCGGGTTCGTGCTGGTACGAGCTGCGCTACATCGACCCGGTCAACTCGACCTCGGTCGTCGACCCCGCCAACGAGGCGTACTGGATGGGCCCGACCGCCGAGAAGCCGGCCGGCGGCGTCGACCTGTACGTCGGCGGCGCCGAGCACGCGGTGCTGCACCTGCTGTACGCCCGCTTCTGGCACAAGGTGCTGCACGACCTGGGCCACGTCTCCTCGGTCGAGCCGTTCCACAAGCTGTTCAACCAGGGCATGATCACCGCCGACGTCTTCCGCGACGACCGGGGCTTCCCGGTGCCCGCCGCCGAGGTCGAGGAGGTCGACGACGAGTTCTTCTGGAACGGCGAGAAGGTCCGCCGCGAGGCGGGCAAGATGGGCAAGTCGCTGAAGAACGCGATCGCCCCGGACGAGTTCGCCGACGAGTACGGCGCGGACACGCTGCGCCTGTACGAGATGTCGATGGGCCCGCTGGACGTCTCCCGCCCCTGGGACGCCCGTGCCGTGATCGGTTCCTACCGCTTCCTGCAGCGGTTGTGGCGCAACATCGTCTCGGAGGTCACCGGCGAGCTGGTGGTCACCGAGGAGGAGCCGGACGAGGCGACGCTGCGCGCGCTGCACAAGGCGATCGACGGCATCCGCGGCGACATGGCGGGCATGCGGTTCAACACCGCCGTGGCCAAGGCCATCGAGCTGAACAACTTCCTGGTGAAGCGCGGCTCCACGCCGCGGTCGGTGGCCGAGCAGATCGTCCTGCTGATCGCCCCGCTGGCGCCGCACATCGCCGAGGAGCTGTGGCGCCGCCTGGGCCACGAGCAGTCGCTGGCCTTCGCGGACTACCCGGTGGCCGATCCGGCGTACGTGGTCGACGAGACCGTGACCTGCGTCGTGCAGATCAAGGGGAAGGTGAAGGCCCGCCTGGAGGTCGCGCCGTCCATCTCGGACGCCGAGCTGGAGGCGCTGGCCCTGGCCGACCCGGCGGTGGTCGCGGCCATCGGCGGAGCCCAGGTGCGCAAGGTCATCGCGCGCGCGCCGAAGCTGGTGAACATCGTCACCGGTTGACGGAACCCCGGCCGGCACGCCGCCGGTCAGGCAGGGTCGGTCGTCCCCTCCGCGGGGCGGCCGGCCCTTCGCCGTTCGCAGGTGGCGAAGGAGTCGGAGGGGGAGTCGTAGGAGGGGGAGGTGGTGGATGGAGGCGGACAAGGTGGCTCCGTTCTTCGTGCGCGTGCACCCTGGGACGTCGGGGTGATCGCTTGGGGGACATCCCTGAGCTGTCCCTGATCTCGGCTCCGAGGAGTGCCTGCGACCTGCTTCCGACCCCTGCTCCGGGCTACGGTGGAAGTCCGGCGGACAAGCGGACCGCACCGGGCGGTTCAGAGCCGGTCACGGGCGGAAGGTGGGCTCCCGATGGAAGCGCTCGGTGTGGTGGTGGCTCTGGTCGCGCTGTTCGGGGTGGTGCTCCTGGTGATGGCCGTGGTCGGGACGGTGAAGGCGGCGAAGGCGGTGGCGGCCAAGGTCGACCGGCACAGCGCCAACGCCCAGCGGGCGATGGAGAACGCGGCGCTGAAGGCGAAGAGCATCGCCAGGCCGGGTGAGCAGGGCCGGATCGCCGCCCTCCGGCTGTCCCTGCGTACCGCGTTGGACTCCACCCGCCAGGTGTTGCAGGCCGGCCTGCCGCAGGACGGTCAACTCGGCGACGCCCTCCAACTGCTGGCCCGACTCGACTCGCACGCGGCGGAACTCGATGCCGAACTCCGCATGATGGAACGCGAGCCGACGAGCGGCCGGGTCGCCGCCAGGCTCCCCGATCTGCGTGAGCGCGCCGAGCGGATCACCCACTCCGCGGACTCCCTGCGCTGGGCCGCCCAGGACCGGATGCGCCGCTTCGCCGACGACGAACTCGCCCGCCTCGGCAAGGAGTGTCAGGACGAGGCCGGCGCCCTGCGCCACTGGACTTCGTCCGAGCCCGCTGCCGCGGACGGAACGGACGCCCCCGGTGCTGCCCCCACCGCGACTTCCGCTGACGCGACTTCCACCGAGGAGCCCGCCGACCGCCGAAAGGGGCTCGGCGCCGGCCGTTCGACCAGCGCAGAGGATCTGCTCGGGCTGGCGGCCGAGCCGCTCTCCCGCCTCGCCGACCGCCTCCGCAAGCCGAACCCGGCGGGCCCCAACCGCCCCTGACCCCGCGTCACGAGACGGTCGCTCTCCGTGCCTGGAGAAGTTACCCGGCGCGTTCGGGGCCAAACCACTGAATAACGAGCGCTGTCATCCCGGCCCGGCGGCGGGTAACCTCCGGCTCATGCCCGGCCACCTCGCACTTGTCACGGATTCCACCGCGTATCTGCCCCAGGAGGCGGTGGACCGGCACCGCATCCGGGTGGTACCGCTCAGCGTCGCGGTGGGCGACGAGGTCTTCGCGGAAGGCGTCGAGATCTCCCCGAAGGACGTCGCGGAGGCTCTGCGGTCCAAGCAGCGGGTGACGACCTCCCGCCCCAGCCCCGAGACCTTCGCCGCCGCCTACCGGGCGGCTGCGGAGGCCGGTGCGCGCGGCATCGTCTCGATCCACCTGTCGGCCGAGCTCTCCGGTACGGCGGAGGCGGCCCAGCTGGCCTCCTCGGCCGTGCCGATCCCGGTCCGGGTGGTCGACAGCCGGCTCGTCGGCATGGCGCTGGGGAGCAGCGTCCTGGCCGCAGCCGAGGTGGCCGCGGCGCTGGACGCGGCCTACGCCGGCTCGGAGCCCGACGCTGCCGCTCCTGCGGGAGAGGGCGGGGCGGATGCCGGCGACACCGAGGCGGACCTCGGTCTGGTGGTCGCCGCAGCCGAGGACCGGGCGTCCGGTACCGCGGGCTTCTTCTACGTCGACACTCTCGAGCACCTGCGGCGAGGGGGGCGGATCGGGACCGCCCAGGCGTTGGTGGGCTCCGCGCTGGCGGTGAAGCCGCTGCTGCACCTGGCCGGGGGGCGGATCGAACCGCTGGAGAAGGTCCGCACGGCCTCCCGGGCGATCGCCCGGCTCGAAGAGATTGCCGTCGAGTACGCCGGACGGCAGCCGGTCGACGTCACCGTGCACCACCTGGCCGCCGCGCACCGGGCCGAACCGCTGGCGGAACGGCTGCGGGAGCGGATCACGGGCCTGAAGGAGCTCTACGTCAGTGAGGTCGGCGCGGTCATCGGGGCGCACGTCGGCCCCGGCCTGCTGGCCGTGGTGGTTTCTCCGATCATCACTCCATCGCACTGAATTCGGCTGTTTTCACTCGTCCGAGTGACAGGAGTTATCCACAGCCCCGAGTTGTCCACAGGGTCGGACGAATTCTCCGACGCCCCGTCCGCGTCGATCTACTGTCCTCGCCATGAGGACCATCACCACCCCCCAAGCCCGTCGACGCCAAGCCGGCGAGGCCGTCCGATCCCGCCTCGGCCGGATCCTCCCGGCCGACCCGCCCCAGGCCCTCGAGCTCTTCGAAGAGCCCGCCAGGGGTGCTGCCAATCCCGCGGTGGCGCAACCGATGCACGGAGCGGGGGCTGAGCCGGACGGGCTGTCGGAGACCGGGCGCAGCACCTCCGGGCCCGCCGGGCCGTCTCGGCCGGAGGGAGCGGCGGAGCCGATGCCGCTGCCGGACAGCAGATCGTTGTCAGCCCCGTCGTCTTCGAGCGTTCTCGCTAGGTACGGCGCGTCCGTGCGCTCCGCCCGTGCCACGAGTCCGCCGCCACCCACAGCCGGTGGGGCCGGTGCCTCCGATCCCGAGCCCGACGGCACGGCAGCCTCCGGCCGGGGGAGAGCCGACTCGCCGTCGGAGCGGGACCCGCCCGCTGGGGCGTCCGCCCGGGGCGAGACCGACCCGCCCCAGCAGCCCGTGCTGCCCCGCTTCCCGTCGCCCGGCTCCGACCGGGCCGATGTGCCGTCGGACCCGGACCTCCCGCCCGAACCTCCGCCGCCCCCGAAGTCCGCCACCGTGCCCCACGTTGTTCCGCCGAGACTGCCCCTGCGGTTGCGCCTCCCAACCGTGTTCGCCCTCGACCGCCGAGCCGTGCTCGGCCTGACCGTCCTGCTCGTCCTCGCCACGGGCTACGCCGTCCAGCACTTCTGGCTCGGCCGACCGCACCCCGTTCCCGTCCCTGCCATCGCCCTGGCCGAAACCGGGCCCGACCGGACCACGGAAGGAGCACCGCCGCCACAACCGACCGATCCGTCCCTCGTCATCGACATCGCCGGGAAAGTCCAACACCCCGGCCTGCGAACCCTCCCCGCGGGTTCACGGGTCGCCGATGCCCTGGCCGCCGCAGGCGGACCGCTCCCCGGTGCCGACACCAGCCTCCTCAACCTCGCCCGCCCACTCACCGACGGAGAGCAGATCCTCGTGGACACCGGCCCCCTGCCCGGAGGCGCGGCCCCGACCGGACCCACCGGCCCCGTGAGCCTCAACCACGCGGGGGCGGAGCAACTCGACTCGCTCCCCGGCGTGGGGCCCACGCTGGCCCAACGCATCCTCCAGTACCGCCTCACCCACGGCCCCTTCCAATCCATCGACCAACTCCGCCACGTCCCCGGTATCGGAGCCCGGAAGTACGAGGACCTCAAACCGCTCCTGACCCTCTGACTTGCCGGCCTTGTGGCCCGCTGGAGCTTCGGGCCAGCCGACCCTCGGGACGGCTGACCTCCCGGACTGCCGTCTCTCCGACCGGGCCGTCCAGCCGCCCGCACCCGGACGCACGGAGGACCGCCCTGCCCTGCGGTACCGGCGGCACCGTGCCCCTGCGGAGGAGGCGTCCCCGCCGCCCGCACCCGCGCTCTGTCCGGGCCCACCCGACGTGGTGAGGCCGCCACGACAACCCCACCCACTGCTCGTTTCCCGGCCCTGCCCGTGCTGATGAGAGGAGGAACCTGTTGCCGGTCACACCAGCCGCCACCCGCCATCGGACCGACTACCGGCTCCTCCTACCGGCCTGCACCGCGTGGGCGGTCACCGCGGCAGTCCTCGGTCTCGCCCCGGACCGGCACCCGGCAGTGCTTGCGGCCGCACTGGTGGCTGCCGCACTCTCCCCGCTCCTGCTCAGGGCCGGCGGGCCTCACCGCCGGGCCCACCGCTTGGCCGCCGCGGTCCTGCTGACCGCCGCCGCGGCGGCCACCACCACCGTCCTGCACACCGCCGACCTGTACCGGGGCCCGCTACCCGCGCTGGCCCGCCCGTCCGTCCCGCCCGCGGTCGCGCCGCCCACCGGCGCAGGGCCGCGGACCGGCGGCGACGAACGGGGCACCGCGGAACCATCCGGTAAGGAGGAGCCCCGGAACGAAGCACCCGCAGCCCCCGAGATCACCGTCGAGCTGACCGTCACGGGCGATCCGAAGCAACACGGCCCGCGCGCCCGGGGCAGCACGCTGTCCCGACCGACCCTGACCGTACCGGCGCTGGTCACCGAAGTCCGGGCCGTCTCCACCCACCACGGCGGCCCAGCACCGCCGCCCACCGCCACCCGCACGCCCGTCACCCTGCTGATCAGATCCCAGGAGGACTACCCGTGGCAGCGGCTGATCCCCTCCACCGGACTGGAACTACGAGCGGAGGTACTGCAGGAACCGTCACCGGCCGCAGGCGGAGCGGGCAGGGTCCACATCGGTACCGCGGCGCTGCTCGTCCCGCAGGGGCCGCCAAGGATCACCACCCCACCGAACCTCCCGCAGCGCTTCGCGGCCCACCTGCGCGAGGGGCTCCGCGACGCCTGCGACCACCTGCCGCCGGACGTCCGCGGGCTGCTCCCCGGGCTGGTGGTGGGAGACGTGTCCCGACTGCCCGACGACCTGTCGGACGCGTTCCGGGCCACCGACCTCGGCCACCTGGTCGCGGTGAGCGGCGCCAACCTGGCGATCGTCCTGGCCGTCCTGGTCGGTGGCGCGCCGAGCGAGCCCGACGCACCCGGCCGCGGCGGTCTGGCCGGGCTGCTGGGCCTCTCGTTCCGCACCACGGCGCTGCTCGGAACCGCGCTGACATTGGCGTTCGTCACCGTCTGCCGCCCCGAGCCGAGCGTGCTCAGAGCCGCCGCCACCGGGCTGATCGGGCTGCTCGCCCTGGCCACCGGCCGCCCCCGGCGAGGGGTACCGGCACTGGCCGGAGCGGTGCTGATCCTGATCCTGGTGGACCCGTACCTGGCCCGCTCGTACGGGTTCCTGCTCTCCTCACTGGCCACCGCCGGGCTGCTGGTGCTCGGCCCGCGGTGGACGGCGGCGCTCCGGGCGCGCCGCTGGCCGCACCACCTGGCATCGGCGGTCGGCGCCACCGCCGCGGCGCAGGCGTTCTGCTCGCCGGTCACCGTCCTGCTCGCACCCCGGGTCAGCCTGGTCGGGGTGCCGTGCAACCTGTTGGCCGAGATCGCGGTGGCCCCCGCCACCCTGCTCGGGTTCGCCGCGCTCGCGATCGCACCGCTTCGGAAGGGGGCGGCGGAGTTCCTGACGGACCTCGCGGCGCTGCCGGCCGGCTGGCTGGTCGCCGTCGCGCGGCGCGGCGCCTCCCTGCCGGGAGCCGAACTCGCCTGGCCCGAAGGGTTGTTCGGCGCGTTCCTGCTGGTCGTGGTGATGGTCTCGCTGGCCTGGGCGGTACCGCCGCTGCTGGCGGGCCACCGCGCCCGCCGGCGCAGGGCCAGAGCACTGGTCGTGCTCACGGTCGCCCTGATGCTGCCGCTGGTCCTGCTGCGCCCGGCCTCCGTCGTCCGACTGGCGACCGGCTGGCCCGTGCCGGGTTGGCGGATGGCGATGTGCGACGTCGGGCAGGGCGACATGACGGTCCTGCCCGTCGAACCGGGAACCGCCGTGGTGGTGGACGCCGGGCCGGACCCTAAGACGGCTGATGCCTGCCTGCGCAGCCTCGGGGTGACCAGGATTCCCGTGCTGATCCTCACCCACTTCCACGCCGACCACGTGGAGGGCACCCCCGGGGTCCTGCGCGGCCGAGCGGTCGGATCGATCGAGGTGACCGGCTCGGACGAGCCGGTCGGTGAGCGCTCCCGGGTGCTCCGGTGGGCGGCGGCCGGCGGCATCCCGGTGGTGCGCGCGCAGCGCGGCGAACGGCGTGCGGCCGGAGCGGAACTGGCCTGGGAAGTCCTGTGGCCGACCTCGCCGTCGGCACCCGAAGCGGAGGGGCCGAACAACTCCAGCATCGCGATCATCGCCGCGCTCGGCCCACCCGACGCTGCGTTGCGGGTCGCCCTGATCGGAGACCTGGAACCTCCGGCCCAGGCCGCGTTGCTGGCACTGGGCGCACCGCCACGGCCTCCGCCCGGGGCCGGGGCTCCGGACCGGCCGTCGGAGCGTGCGCCGACCGGTGGAGGGCCAACTCCCCAGCACGGAAAGGAGGATGGCGGCCTGGCCTTTGCCGGTGGGACCGGGCGAAGCGAGGGTCGGAGCGGGCCGGGACCGCCGGGCGTGGGGAGGGTGGACGTCCTCAAGGTGGCGCACCACGGATCGGCGAACCAGGACTGGGCGTTGATGGCCGCGCTCCGTCCGAGGCTGGCCCTGATCTCCTGCGGGACGGACAACCCGTACGGGCACCCGGCACCACAGACCGTGGCCGGGCTCAGGGCGCTCGGCGCGACGGTGGTCCGGACCGACCGCTCCGGGGACATCGCCGTCCTGGGCGACTCGCGGACCCTGGCGGTGGCGACGCGTTCGAGTCCCGGCCGCGGCTGACCGGGAGCACGGGAACGGGCCCGGCGACCGGCAATCGGCGGCCGGCCGCGGTGGCGGCTGGTGGAGACAGGCAGCGATGGCCGGCAGTGGCGTCCGGGTGGGGCGACCGGGCGGGCGGCCGGTCGTCCGTGGCCGGGCCGGGCCGGTACGGAAACGCCCGCCCGAGTGGGTGGGGTCACCCCGTTCGGGCGGGGCCAAGGAGTGTCGAGGGGAAGGGGGTTGGCCGGTAGGTGGGCGGGGAGAGCGGGACGGAGCGGGCGTCAGCCCTGTTCGCGCCAGCCGTCCTGCTCGGCGACCAACTGGTCGAGTTCGGTCAGCAGCCGGGAGGTCCAGCCTTCGTCCTCGGGGGCCTCGACCACCACCAGCCACTGGGCGTCCTCGGCGTCGTCCTCCCCGGCGAGGGCGTCCCGGACCACCTCGACGTCGCCCAGCTCGGGCCAGCGCGCGCTCAACTCCTCAGCGACCTCCTCCGCCGCATCGCGGTCGGGGAGGACGAGCAACTGACGGTCATTGTTCTCGATCACGCCACCATTCTCCTCAGCGCCGGGGCCGGTGCGGAATCGGCCCCACCCCCCCGGAACGGGTGGACGGACGCGGTTCGGTCCGGGGCGTACGGGCGGGTGCGGGCGGGCGCGAGCGAGCGGGCGGGGACGGCGCGGCGGAGGGGAGGAGCGTGGTGGGAGGGGCTGTCGGCGCGGCGTGCGATCCTGGTAGGCGATGGCCAGGAAGAGTGCACCCGACGACCTGCTCGCCCCGCTGACCGTTGCGGTCGGCCAGGAGGAGCTGCTGCTCGACCGCGCAGTTGCCGAGGTGGTGGCCGCGGCGCGGGCGGCGGATCCGGAGACGGACGTCCGGGACCTCGCGCCGGGTGCCCTGCAGCCGGGCCAGTTGGCGGAACTCACCACGCCCTCGCTCTTCGCGGAGCGGAAGGTCATCGTGGTCAGGGCCGCGCAGGACCTCTCGGCCGATTCGGTCAAGGAGGTCAAGGCTTACCTGGAGTCGCCCGCCGAAGAAGTGATCATGGTGCTGGTGCACGCGGGCGGAGCCAAGGGCAAGGGGCTGCTGGACGCGGCGAAGAAGGCGGGCGCCCGGGAGGTCGCCTGTGCGAAGTTGGCCAAGGCGAACGAGAAGCTGGCCTTCATCCGCAACGAGTTCCGCACCCTGGGGCGGGCCGCCAGCTCCGAGGCGTGCCAGGCGCTGCTGGACTCCCTCGGCAGCGACCTGCGGGAACTGGCCGCCGCGTGCAGCCAGTTGACCGCTGACGTCGAGGGACCGATCGACGAGACGGCGGTCGCCAAGTACTACAGCGGCCGCGCCGAGGCGACGGGTTTCGAGGTGGCCGACCTCGCGGTGACCGGCCGGGCCGCCGAGGCCCTGGAGCGGCTGCGCTGGGCCCTGGCCGTCGGGCAGCCGCCGACCGGCATCACCTACGCGCTCGCTTCCGGCGTCCGCAGCATCGGCCGGCTGGCCTCCGCGGGCCGCAACATGCGCCCCGGTGACCTGGCGCGCGAACTCGGCATGCCGCCCTGGAAGGTGGACCGGGTGCGCCAGCAGATGCGCGGCTGGACCGGGGACGGCGTGGCCGCCGCGCTGACCGCCGTCGCCGAGGCCGACGCCGCGGTGAAGGGCGGCTCCGACGACCCCGCGTACGCGCTCGAACGCGCCGTCGTCGCCGTCGCCCGCGCCTCCCGGGCCGGTTCCCGCCCCTACTAGCCCCCGGCAGGCCGGGGTCTGCCAGCCGTCCGGCCCTCCCGCCTCTTCCCCTGTGATGCCCGCGCGGGCATCACGGTGCACCGGCACGTGGGCACCCCGGCGCACCGGTGTTCAGGTGGGGGAGCCGCCGAGGCCGCGCAGCATGTCGCGGGTGTCGCTGACGAGGGCGCTGCGGATCCGGTCGAGGTCGGGTGCGGTCGTCCGGCCGTCCTGGTAGGAGCCGGACCAGCCGGCGTAGCAGGTCATGCCGCCCTGCCGGACGTAGAGGACCTGGGTGAGGTAGTGCCGTCCGGAGTCGTCGCGGCCCCGGTCGTCCAGGTAGCCGAGGTACGCCTCGTCGCCGAGTTCGGACACGGGGGTGATCAGGTAGTGGCGCTGGGCCAGGCCCTCGCGCTGGGCGCCGAACTCCGGGCGCGGGTCCACCTGGTGATGGAGCTGCACCTGGAGGTAGAGCGAGTAGTGCTCGGGGTCGCCGTCGGTCTGCCGGCGGTACTGGCTGCAGTACATTTCGTCCATCACCCGGTGGCGCGTCGTGTAGTGGTAGGGGCTGCCGGACGGGGACGGGTACAGCCGGGCGAAGGCGGGCAGGGTGGCGGTGGCACACAGGTCGTCGGCGGCCCGGTAGCCGGCCGGTGCGGGGGCGGAGGGTCCGCCGAGGACGCCGCGCACCAGCGGCGGCAGGGTCAGTACGGCGACCGACCACACCGCGGAGGCGAGCAGCGCGCCGCCGACGCCCCACCACACCCCGCGTCCGCGCACCCGCCGTCGGCCCCGCCCGCCGGTGCCGCCCCCGTACCGGGTGCCCCCGTACCGCCCGCCCCCGTGCCGTCCGGCCCGACCGCTCCCGCCCGCCGCGGTCCCGGACCAGTCGGCCCGTCCGGGCGGTGCGGGGGAGGGGGCGTAAGCGGGGCTTCCGGCGGCGGGCCCGTACCCGTACCCGGGCGGGGGAGAGGGCGGGGGCTGGGGGAGCGGAGACGGCGGTGGAGTCGGCATCGTTCCCCTGCGTGGTCGAGCGGGCACGGAAAGTGCCACGCACCCTACTCCCGCGATCCGGCCGGAACCGATTCTGCGCGGGTGTGCCGGTTGACGCCCGTCACCCGTTCGAATGGCCCGGGGGGAGGGGTGGAAGAGGCGGGAGGGGGAGGAGGGGCGGAAGGAGCCGGAAACGCCGACTGCCCGCCCGGGTGACCCGGGCGGGCAGTGGGAGTGAGGTCCCGGAGCCGGGAGCTCTCACCGTGGAGCTGGTGTACCGCACCCGCGTGGCGAACGCAGGCCGCGTGCGGTACGGATCGTGCGGCTCACCGGAATCCGGGTAGAGGGCCGGGAGCTCCGGGAGCGGGGGTCGGCGGTGGCGGGTAGAGGGCCGCGGGTTCACGCCGACCGGGGTGGTGCCGGATCCGGCACCGGGTGCACGGCGGGGCCGTGCGGGAAGAACCTGGATCAGGCGGCGACGTTGACGCGCTTGGTGATCGCCGACTTCTTGTTGGCGGCCTGGTTCTTGTGGATGATGCCCTTGCTGACGGCCTTGTCGAGGGCCTTGGAGGCGGCGCGCGCGAGCTCGGTGGCCTTCTCGGTCTCACCGGCGGCAGCGGCCTCGCGGGCCTTGCGCAGGGCGGTCTTCAGCGAGGACTTGACGGCCTTGTTGCGCAGGCGCGCCTTCTCGTTGGTCTTGTTGCGCTTGATCTGGGACTTGATGTTCGCCACGAAAGAGCCTCAGTCTGTGTGAATCGACGTGAATCGACAGCTAAACGGGTCGCACTCCGGCGCCCTCGGGCCTGCTGAGAGGGCATGCCGAGGGCCGAGTGCAGCGGCCCACGCTACCAGGGCCGCACTGGTCGGCCCAAACCGGACCGTCCGGCCCCGCTCCGGCGGCCCGCCGGACGCCGGTCAGGCGGTGAGCAGCGGTTCGCCGTAGTGCTCGACGGTCGGGAACGGGTCGTAGAAGCGGTGCAGCAGTTCGCGCCACTGCCCGTACTCGGGGGAGCGGCGGAAGCCCTCGGTGTGGTCCTCCAGGGTGTCCCAGCCGACCTGCAGCAGGAAGCGCGAGGTGCCGCCCGCGTCCAGGCAGCGGCGCAGTTCCAGGGAGCGGAAGCCCCGCTGGGCGGCGATCAGCGGGCGGGCCCCGGCGAAGGCGGCGAGGAAGGCGTCCTCCTGGCCGGGGAGGACGTCGAGCAGGGCGCTTTCCAAGATCATGGAGGGATCCTCCCGCACACCCGCTCGGGCGGGAAGGACCGAGGGCCGTTCGGCATGGGAGGATGGACGGAACCATATTGATCGGATCAGAAATCGGACCAAGGTGCCCGCGACCCCCAGCAACGTGCCAGAGCCCAGCCGTACTGACCCGGCGGTGATCCGCAACTTCTGCATCATCGCCCACATCGACCACGGCAAGTCGACGCTCGCCGACCGGATGCTGCAGATCACCGGCGTGGTGGACCCCCGGCAGATGCGCGCCCAGTACCTCGACCGGATGGACATCGAGCGCGAGCGCGGCATCACCATCAAGTCCCAGGCCGTCCGCCTCCCGTGGGCGCCCCGGTCCGGTGAGAACGCGGGCACGACGCACATCCTCAACATGATCGACACCCCCGGCCACGTGGACTTCACGTACGAGGTGTCCCGCTCCCTCGCGGCCTGCGAGGGAACCATCCTGGTGGTCGACGCCGCCCAGGGCATCGAGGCGCAGACCCTCGCCAACCTGTACCTGGCGCTGGAGAACGACCTCACGATCATCCCCGTGCTCAACAAGATCGACCTGCCGGCCGCCCAGCCGGAGAAGTACGCCGCCGAGATCGCGCACATCATCGGCTGCGACCCGGACGACGTGCTGAAGGTCTCCGCGAAGACCGGCCTCGGCGTCGAGGACCTGCTCGACCACGTGGTCGAGAAGATCCCGGCCCCGGTCGGCGTCAAGGACGCCCCGGCCCGCGCGATGATCTTCGACTCGGTGTACGACGCCTACCGCGGCGTGGTCACCTACGTGCGAGTGGTGGACGGCCAGCTCACCAAGCGCGAGCGGATCGCGATGATGTCCACCGGCGCGACCCACGAGCTGCTGGAGATCGGCGTCATCTCGCCCGAGCCGAAGGTCGCCGACGGCCTCGGCGTCGGCGAGGTGGGCTACATCATCACCGGTGTGAAGGACGTCCGGCAGTCCAAGGTCGGCGACACCATCACCTCGCAGCACAAGGGCGCCACCGAGGCCCTCGGCGGCTACAAGGACCCGCGCCCGATGGTGTTCTCCGGCCTCTACCCGCTGGACGGCTCGGACTACCCGCTGCTGCGCGACGCGCTGGACAAGCTGCGGCTGAACGACGCCGCGCTGGTCTACGAGCCGGAGACCTCGGTCGCGCTCGGCTTCGGCTACCGCTGCGGCTTCCTCGGCCTGCTGCACCTGGAGATCATCCGGGAGCGCCTGGAGCGCGAGTTCAACCTCGACCTGATCTCCACCGCCCCGAACGTGATCTACCGGGTGATCATGGAGGACGGCACCGAGCACACCGTCACCAACCCGAGCGAGTTCCCCACCGGCAAGATCGCCGAGGTGTACGAGCCGGTGGTGCGCGGCACCATCCTCGCCCCGAACGAGTTCGTCGGCGCGATCATGGAGCTCTGCCAGACCCGCCGCGGCACCCTCCAGGGCATGGACTACCTCTCCGAGGACCGGGTGGAGCTGCGCTACACCCTCCCGCTGGCCGAGATCGTCTTCGACTTCTTCGACCAGCTGAAGTCCAAGACCCGCGGCTACGCCTCGCTCGACTACGAGCCCATCGGCGAGCAGTCCGCCAACCTGGTCAAGGTCGACATCCTGCTGCACGGCGACGCGGTGGACGCGTTCTCCGCGATCGTGCACAAGGACAAGGCGTACAACTACGGCGTGATGATGGCCGGCAAGCTGCAGAAGCTGATCCCGCGCCAGCAGTTCGAGGTGCCGATCCAGGCCGCGATCGGCTCCCGGGTGATCGCCCGCGAGACGGTCCGGGCGATCCGCAAGGACGTCCTCGCCAAGTGCTACGGCGGTGACATCTCGCGCAAGCGCAAGCTGCTGGAGAAGCAGAAGGAAGGCAAGAAGCGGATGAAGATGGTCGGCCGGGTGGAGGTTCCGCAGGAAGCCTTCATCGCCGCGCTGTCGACGGACGCGGAGGCCCCGAAGGAGAAGAAGTAGCTCCGGGCACGGGCGTACGACGGCGGGCCGGCACCTCCCCCGAAC
>NZ_JBHUWH010000033.1:0-31390 GCF_042670125.1 Kitasatospora sp. NPDC057198
GAACCACACCTCCCCAACCTGGCATGACCTACACGCCCTCGGCCTTCGGTGGCAGGCCCTCCGGTACTACGCTCGACGGCTTCGGCCTGAGCGTCGTGGCGCGGGCAACTCCCGGCCTGCGTACGCCGCCCGCAGAGCGGGAAGCAGGTCGGCCCTGGTAAGCGCGTGACCGTCGAACCCCGTGGAGAATCCCGTGCACTGCATGCCGAGGCCCGACGGTGGCAGAGCACGACCGGCAGCGGCCCCTGCCAGGCCACCGGGATCACCCTCCACGAAAGCGGCCAGGGCCGGAGCACCCAGCAGGGTGACGGCATTGCGCAGGAAAAGGACACAGGCGGCAAGGTCGAACAGGTGGGCACTCTCGCGTTCCAGGACCAGCCCGATCGGGCCCTCGCGGTGTTCGGCCAGGAACAGCCCGAGGACGGCTGGCACGCGCCCCGCGATCCAGGAGAAGTCGTCCGTCCGCAACCGGGCGCACGGGAGCACCGTACGAAAGACGTCCCGCAGTTCGTAGCCGAGGTTCAGCTCGTCCTCGTGGAAGATCGCAACGATCTCTCCGTCGTTGGCGATCAGGACGCCCTGGAGCATCCGGGTCCACGCGTCGGCCGCCCCCTGGAGCACCGATGCGAACTTCCGACCGCGCTCCGACTGCCCACCGCGATCTTCGCACTCCACCCGGATCAGCCGTTCGGTCGCCACCTGTGGCGTGTGCCCAAGAGCGACGTCCCCCAGCCAAGCCGGGAGCAGGTTCCGGTTGGCGTAGTCACGGTGACCGAAGGCCGTGGTGATACCGGCGGTCGTGAACTCGTCGTCGACCGCGTCCAGGAACGCTGTGTAGCGGGTCTGGTGGCGACGTGGCGTCCTCCCGTCGAGCACCCACCTCGCCGCCAGCACCAGCGGCAGACCATCCCTCGACAACGCCCCAGCCAACTCAGGCTGCCCCATGTCTCCCCCTCGCACCACTGTTCACCCGTACAGGGACGGCCAGTTCGGACCTGGGCGGCACGGCACGCCCAGAAGATCTTCCTGATCCGCGACAGCCCTCCGCTCCCGCTCCTCCGCTCCGACGACCACTTCTCGACCAGCGGCGTAGATTGGTTCGTAGGCGATGAAGATTTGGGCGCAGATTAGTACTGTCGTTCGATAATTGTAGCTCTCCGCGCACACGAGCGGCAGTGCCTCCGAACATCCGCGCACGAGGGAGGAGGCTCCTCGTGACAACCATGACGCTGCCCACCGGCTACACGAAGACCGAGTGGGAACCGATCGTCCGCAAGGGCCGAAAGCTGATCAAGCAGAAGAGCAGCATCCAGTTCGCCCTGGGCGACCTCGTCGTCGATGCCCTGACCGGGCACCCACGCGGCCACGGCGAGGTGACTGAGGTCATCGACCTGTTGGCACGCCAGATAGGCGCCAACCCGGAAACCCTGCGGGGTTACTACAAGACCGCGATTCAGTGGCCGGCCGACAAGCGCCGGGATGACGTGTGTTTCTCGGTCCACGACACTCTGGCCTACGTTCGCAGCAGGTTCGTGCTGATCCGCAAGGACCCCTACGACCCGGTCTCCGGGGAGTACCGATGGACGGTCAACGAGGCCGAGAAGGCCGCGAACCGGGCGTTCGACACCCCCACCAACCGCGAAGAACGACTGGACCGTACCCGGCACCTGCTGCACAGCGACGAGGACGCCGCCGAAGTCGTCAAGGAGATGATCACTCGCCCCGAGGTCCGCAGCCGCGTGGTCGCCGACCAGCGCGCGCGGCACCTGCTGCGGCAGGCCCAGTACGAGCACTGGCAGCAGGTCGACCGCGAACTCGACCAGGAAGCCGAACTCGCGCCCGTCGAGGATGCCGAGGCGGTCGAGGAGAGCGCGCAGGAGACGGTACCGGCGGTCGACTACCAGGAGTCGCCGATGGAGATCCTGCGCCTGATCGGGGCCTTCGCGTCGTTCTTCGTCTCGCTGCAGCGGATCATCCCCGAACTCCATTCCCAGGACTACACCGAGGAGACGAAGACAGCGGTGCTCGACAACGTCAACAAGGCTCGGATGCTGCTCGACTGGTGCGAGAGTGCCGTCACCACCGGCCGCACCGACATGGATACCGCGTTGGCGAACCTGCTGGAGGAAGAAGGAGAGTAAGCCATGGCAACTCAGCGCCGCCAGGCGGCGCACGACAGCGGGGAGGACATCTGGCGCAGGGTCGCCCGCGCCGGCGAGGACGGCCTGTCCCGTGAGGAGGCGATCGGCCGCAACACCTCGGCCCAGTTCGAACGGGGCAAGGCATGGATCCGCGACTACCAGTGCAAGAACAAGAAGACCGGGTTCGTCCTGGTCCACGGCCGCTACACGGCCACCAATGACGTCGACAAGTGCAAGCTCTACGCGGCTGCTCGCCTGCGTGCCCTGAACCGGCAGGCCGTGCGGATCTTCCAGTGCTCGCTGGCCGTACTGCCGCCCGAAGCGCAGAACGACCTGTCGGTCATGCTGCTGATCAAGGCGTGCAACGACGTCTTCGACGCGATGCAGATGATGGACCGTGCCGGCTTCTCGCCGCAGGCAGCCGCCGAGGAGCAGCAACCGGTGAAAGCGTCGACCTCGTCGGCACGGAGCCGGAAGACGGCTGCGGGTGGCCGTCGCGGTTGAACGAGGACCTGAGCGGCCCCGCGCGGGCCGGGCCCACAGCGAGGGTGGGCCCGACCCGATCCTTCGAGGATCACCGGGGCTCGTGCCTGTCGCAACTCGACGACGGCGGGAGCGAACTCGATAAGGAACCGGCCTCCCGAGCGATGTACCGAGCAGGCGGTGCCCGCCGCCGTGGTCATCAACCCCGGGAAGCTGAGAACTCGTTGCGCTGCAGTGCCCCCGCCAAGGCGCGGCAGCGGATCACCGAGGCTCCCTCTACCAGCAGTCGGGCGACGGGCCCCACCCGGCCGGGGCGGTGGCCCAGCAGCTGGCCGCCCTCTGCGCGAGGCTCCCGACCGACCTCCACGTCCACTTCCCGATTTCCCTCACCATCACTGAGTCGACCACTCCCGGCGCCCCCGTGATCGCCGTGCCCGACGGCAGATCGATCATGCCCCTGGAATCGTCGGCTGACGCCGCCTGGGCACTCGCCATCACCGGCTACGAACGCATCGCCGCCGTCAACGCCACGCAGCCGGTCGGGGACGAGGAATCCGGGCGACAGCCGCGCATCGTCCTCGATGGCCGCGGCGATTCCGATGGCTGAACCGTCGCCCTGCATCCAACGGATGGTCCGGAACGCGAGGTCCCCGGCCCGGTTTCCCGGGCGGAGGACCTCCTGGCGAAGCTTCCACGAACAGGATTGACCTGCAATGACGTGGCTGGGGCAGGCATCGCCTCCCACGGCCTGGAAGATCGATCCTCGAATGCCCGATGCTCCCGTCCTCCGTGCTGCCGGTCGAGGGCCTGCCGGTCCCGCACCGCGCGCCCCAGGATGAGAACGGTGTCGTTCGGTCCTTGGGTCGCGTGCCGACTGACTCGGTGTTGGGGTTGCTCCCCTGCGGAGTCGCCTTGCCCTGCCCCGATCATCCTCCAGCCCCGGTCTGGGATGATGGCAACGACGGTCGGCCCCACTAACGCTGGGGCCGACCGCCATTTCGCCGTCCGACTGCCGGAACCGACCGTGTCAGGTCAGGTGGTCGAAGGACCCGGCCTTGGCGCCCGCGATCATGGCCGCGATCTCGGTGCGGGTGTAGAGCAGGGGGGTCTGCTCGGGCCGCTTCGAGTCGCGGACGGCGACGAACCCGCCGACCACGCCGAACTCCACGCAGTTGTCGTTGCCCCCGCTGAACGGGCTCTTCTCCCAGGCGACCGCGGAGAAGTCCAGCTCGGCGGGGTCGGGCTTGGTGGTGCTCACGCTCACAGCTCCTTGAGGATCTTGTTGATCTGACTGCGGGTCTCGGGCGGGCCGAGGGCGCGGGCCCGCAGGTGGTCGAAGACCTCGGTGTAGCGCTCCACGTCCTCGGACCCCTCGAAACCCACCGAGTTGGTCAGATTCTCCACCCACACCACGTCCGGATTGGGTTCGGGGAAGCCCATGAGCATGAACGACCCGTACAGGCCGGGGTGGAAGCCGGCCGAGAACGGCAGGAGCTGGACGGTGAGGTTCGGGCTGGGCGCGACGGCCAGCAGGTGTTCCAGCTGACCCTTCAGGACGGACGGCGAGCCCGCGATCCGCCGGATGGCCGCCTCGTCGATCACCGCCCACAGCTTCGGCGCGTCCGGGCGGTCCATCACCTTCTCCTGACGCTCCATCCGGACCGTCACCAGGGCGTCGACCTGCCTGGCGGTCAGGTCCACCCGCATCGCGGTGATGACCTGGCGCGCGTAGTCGGCGGTCTGCAGCAGGCCGGGCACCAGTTGCGGCTCGTAGGAGCGGAAGCTGGTCGCGCTGGACTCCAGTGCCAGGTAGCCCGCGTACTGGGTGGTGTTGATGACCGTGGAGTACTTCTTCCACCACTGCTGGCGCTGGGCCTGGTCGGCGCGGACCAGGTCGAGGATGTCCTCGCGCTCGACTGGGTCGGTGACCTCGTAGCAGTCCAGCAGAGCCTTCACCAGGACGGGGGTGGTGCCCCGTTCGCCGTTCTCGATGCGGCTGAGCGAGCTCTGGTTGACCTCCACGATGCCTGCGACCTCGGTCAGCGTCAGCTCGCGCGCGTCCCTCAACTCCTTCAGTCTGGACGCGAGCTGACGGCGGTACACGGACTGCGGGGCCGGGTTCCTCTTCGCCATGGCGCAAGTCTCCACCTCCGCCGACTCAGAGGACAATCATCCTTGGGAAACTTCGCTTGGGCATATTGCCCAACAACAGGAAGGACAGGCATGCTGACTGGCGGTAGCGAAACGTGACCGCCTGGTCGCTTCTCGTGTCATATGCCGCTGCCTGCCTCGCGCCGACCTCCGGAGTCCGCACACTCCGATGCCGACGTGCCTGCCGAACCCTTGCGCGAACCCCTGCCCCCGCGGGCGGCGGCTCGCTCCGCCGACCGGGGAGCCCGCCATGCACGAAGTCCGAACCCGTCACCGCCACGAGCCCGAAGCTGTCTCGTGCGGCTTCTTCCTGCTGCCCCGCCCCGACGGCTTCGTGCTGCACATGAGTGCGAGCCCTGAGCACGTCAGCGAGATGCGGGCCCTGGTCTTCAAGGCCGCGACCTCGGCCGGTGCTTCCGAGGACGTCGCCGACTCGGCCCGGCTGGTGGCCGGTGAACTGGTCGCCAACGTGGTGCGGCTGTGCGGTCCGTGGGCCCCGGTGGTCGTCCTGGTGGCCGGCACCGACGAGGGAGTCGTGGTGGAGGTCCACGACCCGGTGCCGTCCGCGGTGCCCGGCCGGAAGCCCGAAGCCCCGGACAACACCCACGCCGAGACCGGCCGCGGCCTGTGGATCCTCGACGCCCTCGCCCCCGGCTGGAGCGTCGCCCCCACCCCGGTGGGCAAGCGGATCACCTGCACCCTGCCGCACGGGGAACCCGCCTCGGTTTGACCGCCCCCTCCGCTTCCTACCCTGCCCTGCCCACTGCCTGGAGGTATCCATGACGCATGCCCCCGTCCCCGCCGTCACCGTCCGTCCCGGGCGACCCCTGTCCGGGGCCGTCCGGGTCGACGGCTCGAAGAACGCCGCGCTGCCCCTGCTGGCGGCGGCCGCCACGATCCGCCGCCCGGTCCGGATGGACAACGTGCCCGACAGCGCGGACGTACAACTGCTACTGACCCTGCTCCAGCACTCGGGCCGGCAGCTGGCCCGGCCCACCGCCGTCCCCCGGTCGGTGGCCCTGCTGCCGCTGGACAGTCGCCCGGCGGTGCCGGAACTGCCGGATGCGGGCCGCATCCGGGCCTCCTACTACCTGGTGCCGGCCCTGCTGGCCGCCTGCGGCCAGGCCCGGCTGCCGTGGCCGGGCGGCTGCCGGATCGGCGACCGGGGCATGGACGAGCACTTCAAGGTCTACGCCGCCTTCGACGACAAGGTCGAGACCGACCGGGCCGGTTACCGCGTCACCGCCTCGCCGAGCGGCCCCGCGCAGGTGGCGGTGGACCTGCCGTTCCGCTCGCGGGGAGCGAGCGTGGCGGCCGTCCTGCGCGCCGTGGCGGGCGGCCAGCGGCTGCGGCTGGGCAACCCCAACCTGTCCCCGGAGTTCACCGGGGTGCTGGACTTCCTGCGGCAGGCCGGCTGGCAGGCGGATCTCACCCGGGACGTCCTCCGCGTCGAGCCGCCCGTCGCACCTGACGAGGCGGCGACGCTCGACTGGTCGGTGCCGGGCGACAAGATCGAGGCCGGGACCTTGGCCTGCGCGATCGCCGCCACCGGTGGCAGCGGCCGGGTCGAGGGCGTCCGCGCCCTGGACGTCCGGTCCGTCACCGAGGCGCTGAACCGGCTGGGCATCCCCGTCCTGACCGAGCCCGACGCACTGGTCCTGCCCGGTGGCGGCGCCCCGACCGGCACCCCGCTGACGGCTGTCGCCTCGCTCGACCCGGACGGCCTGGACGCCGACTTCGAGCCCGCGTTACTGGCGCTCGCCCTCGGCCTGCCCGGCACCCACCTGTTCGCCGACGCCGTCAACCCCGGCCGCCACGGCAACCTGTTGCCGCAACTCCGCCTCCTCGGCGCCGAGTTCGAGGAGATCTCCGCCACCCGGTGCCGCCTGACCGGCCCGCAGCGGTTGACCGGCACCGTGGTGGAGGCCACCGACATCCGCACCGGCAGCGCGCTGCTGATCGCCGGACTCACCGCCCGCGGCGCCACCACCGTCACCGGCCTCGACCAGCTCCGGCGCGGCCACGCCGACCTGCCGGCCAAGCTCCGCGCCCTCGGTGCCGACGTCACCGAGGCCGCCCGGTGACCGGGGCCGCACGGGTGCTGGAGCGGATCCTCGCCACCACCGACGTCCACTCCCACCTCGCCCACGCCACCGGCCTGCTCTCCCACCTGGGCGCCGAGCGCGACCGATCGCTGATCGTGGACTGCGGGGACTTCTTCGAGGGCACCGGCTACTACCGGCTCGGCCGCGGCAACGTCGAGCGCGAGATCCTGCTCGCGCTGTACGACGTGATCGCGCCGGGCAACCACGGCTGGAGCCACCACTTCGAGCCCGGGTTGCACGAGTTGACGGTATGCGCGAACGCCGTCGACGACGTGAGCGGCCGACCGCTCTTCCGGCCGCTGCACCTGGCGGAGGTCGGCGGAAGGCGGGTGGCGGTCACCGCCGTCATCAGCCCGCAGGCGTTCGCCGCGATCCCGCTCGCCCAGCGCGCCGGGCACCGCGCCACGGACCCGCTGCGGGCGCTGCGCGAACTACTGCTGGCCCACCACCACGAGGTGGACTCCTGGGTGCTGCTGTCGCACTCGGGCTTCGAACAGGACGTGCAACTGGCCGCCGAGTGCCCGTTCCTGGAGGTCGTCTTCGCCGGGCACTGCCACAGCGACCGCTACGGGCCCGAGACGGTCGGCGGCACCCTCGTCGTCAAGGGCCCCGAGCACGGGGCCGGGTACGCGCTGGCCGAACCGGCTGCCGGGCCCGGCTGGACCGCCCGCCCCTACCGCTTCCCCACCACCGGCCGGCTCCCGGCCGACCTGGAGGAGATCGGCCGGGAGATCGACACGCTGAAGGACCGCCTGGCCGACCCGCTCGGGCCCGTCGCCGACCGCTGGCGCAACACCGTCCCCGACCGCCGGACGCTGCTGGGAGCCGTCGCCACCGAACTGCACCGGGGCCTCGGCGGCAGCACGCTCGTCGTCCTCAACGAGACCGCCCTGCGGCCCGCGCCCCTCGGCGAAGTGCTGCGGGCCGAGGACCTGATGGCGGTCGAACCGTTCGGCAACCGACTCGTCCGCACCAGCCCGCCCGACGACCTGCCCGCGCTGCTGGCCCGCCTGGCCGAACGGGCCGGGCCGCTCGTCACGGTGCCCGACCCGCCTCCGCCCGGCATCCGCCACGTGCTGACCACCGACTACCTCGCCGAAACCTTCCCGTCCGGGCCCGCCGAGGACAGCGGCCGGCCGCTCGGCCTGGCCGTCCGGCACGTCCTCACCCGCACCCGCACCCCGAGCGTCGAAGGAGCAGCCGAGTGATCCTCACCGGCCCGGAGATCACCACGGCCGCCCGCGACGGCCGCCTGCGCATCGCACCCTTCGAACCCGACCAGGTCAACCCCAACAGCTACAACGTCCGCCTCGGGCCCACCCTGCTGACGTACACCGAGGAGGTCATCGACGCCCACCGCCCCAACCCCACCCGGGAGTTCGAGATCGGCGAGGGCGGGTTCGTCCTCCAGCCCGGCCAGCTCTACCTGGGACACACCGTGGAGGAAGTCGGCTCCGACACCTTCGTCCCGCTGCTGTTCGGTCGTTCCTCCGTCGGGCGGCTCGGTCTGTTCGTCGAGATCACCGCCCCGATCGGCGACCTCGGCTTCCACGGCCAGTGGACGCTCATGCTCTCCCCGACCCGCCCGCTGCGGGTCTACCGTGGCATGAAGATCGGCCAGATCATGTTCTTCCTGTCCGTCGGACCGGTCGACCTCTACAGCGGCAAGTACCAGGCCGCGCTCGGCCCGCAGCCCTCCGGCTACTGGCGCGACCGTCCCGGTGCCGGGGCGGCGGCCCGATGATCCTCACCGCCGCCGCCATCGCCGCCGCCGTCGCGGCAGGCGAGATCACCATCGACCCCTTCGACCCGGCCAGGCTCTCCCCCAACGCCTACGACTGGCGCCTCGGCGAGACCTTACGGGTGTGCAAGGGCGACCTGGACGCCGCCGAGCCGACCGCCTTCACCGAGACCGCCCTCGCCGCCGACGGCCTCGTCCTCGAACCCGGCGTGCTGTACCTCGGCGCGACGCTGGAACACACCGGCTCCGAGCGGTACGCGCAGCTGCTCAACGGCGACCGCACCACCGGGGCGCTCGGCATCTGGGTGCACGTCTCCGCCCCGCTCGGCCACGCCGGCCACGCGATCCGCTGGACGCTGGAGATCCGCGCCGCCAAACCGGTACGGGTCTACCCCGGCATGACCTTCGGGAAGCTGGTCTTCCTGCAGACCTTCGGTGCTCCGGCCAGCTACCAGCAGCTCGGCCTCAAGTACACGGCCACCGACGGCATCGACATCTCCCGCCTCTACGAGGAGATCCCCGGAGGCACCGCATGACCTTCCCCCGCGCCGACCGTCCCCTGGTGGCGACCTGCCTCGACCTCCCCTACGGCAGCCCTGGTGGCAGCGTCGAACTCTTCCTCGACCTGTACACCGGCGACCGCCCGCTCCTTCCCGCCCGCGCCTTCATGCTCCAGCCCGCCGGACCCCGCCCCGCCGTCCCGGCCGGGCTCGACCTGCTGCCCGTCACCGGCAAGACCTTGGAGGGCCCCGCCTTCCGCCGCTACGTCGCCGCTCTCGGCCGTGCCCTCGTACACGCCCTGGACACCGAGCGGATCAAGGTGCTGCACCTGCACCACCTGGCGTTCGGCGCCACCCCCGCCCTGCTGCGGGCGCTGCCCCGGCACCCGCGAATCGCCTTGGTGCACGGCACCGACCTGCTCTTCGCCGAGCAGCACCGCGACCAACTGCGCGTCCTGCGCGAGAGCGCCCGCCTCGCCGACGCGATCGTGGTCCCCACCACCGCCATGGCCGACCACCTGGCCCGCCTCGCGCCCCGGACCGACACCGGCAAGATCCACCACATCCCGTGGGGCGTCCCCGACCACCTGCTCGCCACCCCGCTCGCTCCGGCCGCCCGCCCCGGCGGTCCCCACCTGCGGCTGCTGTACGCCGGGCGGCTCACCCCGGAGAAGGGCGGCAGCGTCCTCGCCAAGGCGCTGGCCGCCGCGAAGAACGTCGAACTGAGCATCGCCGCCCCGCGCGCGGAGTTCGACGCGCTCCGACCCGCACTCTGCCAGGTCCGCTACCTCGGCTGGCTCCACCGCCCCCAACTGTGGAAGGCGTTCGCCGAGCACGACGCGCTCGTCATGCCCTCCACCACGCTGGAGGCGATGGGCCTGGTCGCCCTGGAGGCCCAGGCGTGCGGCCTGCCAGTCCTCTACCAGCCCGTCCCCGGCCTGCGCGAGGCCCTCGGCGGCTCCGCCCTGGCCACCGACTTCACCGACGCCGCCACGCTCGCCCGCGACCTGGAGCGGTTGCGGACCTCGCCCACGCTGCTGCCCGCCCTGCGGGAGGCCGGGCGGACGAACGCGGCCCGCCACCCGCTCAGCGCCACCGCCACCGCGCTGGCCGACCTCGGCGCGCAGCTCTGCTGAACCCGGCTCCGCGCCGAAGCCCACTCCGCCCCGGTCGGCTCACTACGCTGACCGGGGCGGACGTCCACCGTGATTCGGGGAGACCATGACACCCAGCACCGACCGCATCCACCGGCTCCTGGCCGACGGCGTCCGCGACCGCGCCTACCCCGGGGCAGTGTGGGCCGTCGGCGACGCGGCCGGCACCCTGGCCAGCGGCACCGTGGGCGTCCTCGACCCGGCACGCCCCGGTGAGGCCATGCGACCGGACACCCTGTTCGACGTCGCCAGCCTCACCAAGATCCTCGCCGTCTGGTCCACCGTCGGCGCACTGTGGCAGGACGGCCTGCTGCCGCTGGACGAGCCGCTCGGTGACTTCTGGCCCGAGGTGACCGATCACCCGCTCGGCCGGGCCACCGCGCACCACCTGCTCACCCACACCGCCGGGCTGCCGCTGCGGGCCCAACTGAAGAACCTCTACGGCACCGACCCCGCCGAGATCCGGGCGGGCGTCCTGCACGAGGCTCTGCACCGGCCGTCGGGCGAGGCCGTCGAGTACACCGACCGGGCCGCCCTCGTCCTCGGCTACCTCGCCGAACACCTCTCCGGCCAGCCCCTCGACCACCTCGCCGCGGCCCGGATCTGGCAGCCCCTCGGCATGCACACCACCCGCTTCGGCCCACTGCCCGCCGAGCAGACCGCCCTCGCCGCCCCCACCGAACTCGACCAGGACACTGGTACCCACCTCAAGGGCACCGCCCACGACTTCTCCGCCCGCCTCCTGAACGGTGTGTGCGGCATCGCCGGCGCCTTCTCCACCGCCGCCGACCTCGCCCGCTTCCTCCAGTACCTGCTCGACCCCGCCACCGCCCCGGGAAAGCCCGGCTTCGGCCCCGCCTGGACCAAGGAATCCCTGACCGTCCGGACCGGCGCCCTGGAGCCCGCCCGCGGCCTGTTCTGGCACCCCGCCCCCGGCACCGACCCGGCCGAGGACGTCTGGGTGCACTACGGCTTCACCGGCACCGGCCTGTGGATCTCCCCCCAACTGGGCACCTGGGCCGTCCTGCTGACCAACAAGCTCTACTTCACCCGCGACCGCGAACCGCTCACCAGCGTCCGCAACTGCTTCCGCGAGCTCGCCTTTCCCTGATCCAAACGAACGCACCAGCGACGCGGCCTGCGGTGTGCGGCCGCCCGTATGGTCAAGAGCGGCCCGGGCCGGCCAGCTGCAGGGAACTCGTCGCAGCAGGTCAGCAAGGGTTTCCCGGGGACAGAATCGTGGTTCTCCGGCGGGGGTGCACGGCATGCGGGAGAGTCCGGCAAGATCACCGGAGGATGGAGACCACGTCATGCCCTACTCTCAGCACGTCCCGACCGACACCACCGGCGCGGAGGTGTGGGCCGTTCTCGCACAACTCGTCCGCCTGGGTGCGCAGGGCGACCTCGAAACCTGGACCGCCCAACATGCCCGGGACGTCCGCACCCTGGCCGAATGGATCAGGACGACTGCCGACCGGAGGATCTCCGACCTCGGCGGGCGCCAGCAGAGCGAGTGAGGCGAGCGGTCATCAACGGCTGGACGGTTTCGTTGCTCGGGACCACCATCGTGCCGATCAAACGGACCATCGTCACTCGCCGCAGCTTGCCGGGCCGGTGAAGCTGGTGCCATGGAGCAGCCCGACCCGCAGAAGTTCCCCGGCTGGGGAACTCCTTCATCCGACTACCAGCCGCCACCCGCGCCCAACACCCCTCAGCTGCCGGAGGCGGAGCGCACCGCCGCTCTCGACCAGGTCGTCAACCAGTGGATCGTGCAGGGGTGGCGGGTCGAGTCCAGGCAGCCCCACCAGGCCGTCCTCGTGCGGGGCCGTCCGACCAACCATGTCCTGCACGCCATCCTGACGATCTTCACCTGCCTCATGTGGGGCATCGTGTGGATCATCATGGCTGCCCGCGGAGGTGAGGAGAGGACCCTCCTCACCGTCGACGGCTGGGGTCGCGTCACTACCAACCGCGCCGCCACCAGCTGAAACGAGGCCCGCCGGCAGCGGCGCTCCGCGCCCGTGGAACGGGCCGAAGCCGTCCGCCGCATCAGCCGACGGCCGCCCTCTCCCGGCAGACCTGCTGGCCAGCCCTTGCCGCACGCATCACTTCCCGGACCCGCGCAGCACCGACGCGGGTCACTGCTGCGCCGCCTCCAACGGCGGGCGGGCGGACGATTCCGAGGCCCGCGCAGGGGCGGCAGATGCCCGGTGCGGGCACCGGATCGTGGCACTTGGCGCACTCGGCGTACCGGGCTGCTGCCGACCGCACGGGGGCCTGGGCGGGCGGGATCTTGCGCTCAAGCCGGTTGCGGAGCACCGCCGCTGCGGAGTGCAGCGGGACAGGCAGGCCGGGCAGCAGAGCATGGGCGAGGTCGGCGTGGGTCGCGCCGCGCTCCAGCCACTGGGCCACCAACGGGGCGAGCGCAAGCGCTTCGGCCTCGCCAAGGTGCAGGCGGGGCTCGGGACGGATCACCCGGACCAGGGTGTCGACCGCCGCGCGGGTCCGCTCGTCCGGCAGCGCCGGGGCCTCCTCGGTTTCTTGCTGGTCGCCCTCCCGCCCGCCCTCCGTCTCGGCCGCCTCGTCGACGGCCGCCTCTCCGCTCGCCGCGTCGGCGGGGAGGGAGGGTTCTTGGTACCGGTCCTTTGGAAGGGCGTCAGCACCACCGGTGGTCGATCCACCGGAGACCGGACGGGTGTCACCCGGCAGCGCCGGGCGCTGCGGGGTGTCGTAGACGTGGGTCTCGGTGACGATCTTGCCGTCGGGCATCCGAATCTTCTCGACCCGGTAGAAGCCGGCGTCGGTCAGCTCCTTCAGGGCCTTGCGGATCGCGCCACGCCCCTGCGGGCTGGTGTCGGCCATGTGCCGACCGTCCTCGCGCCAGCCGTCCGGGCGGGAGAGGAGATCCGCGAGCAGGCCGCGGGCGGTGTAGGACAGCTGCCGGAACTGCAGCACGCAGTTGGGCAGCACCGTGAAGTTGCGCACGTGGGCGCTACGATGAACACGCATCGGGAGTTGACGCTCCTGTTGCCGGGCCCCGGGGTGTTCCACCACCGCCGGGGTCACCTATTTTTTATTTGACCACGGAACGTAGCACAGGCTCGCCCGAAGATCTACGTGATCGACGAGCAGCCAGCACCACATCCCCATTAGCCGGAATCCGGCCAACTTGCTGCGGAAATCGCCCCGGTTTTACTCGGGAACCGCGAGACCGAAAGGCTTCACCCGAAGTAGGTGCCCGCGAGGAGCCCGTCATAGCCGAGCCCTCGGTACATCTGCTCGAAGCTCTCCCAGGAGTGTTCTTCGGCTCCCTCACCCCGGGCAGCGATGACGTAGTCAGCCTCCAGGTCGTGTTCGTGCCATTCATGGGTGCAGCGGCAGCGAACGAAGACCAGTTCAGGCTGGAGATGGATGAGGAGCCAGTCCCGTTCGGCGCCGCACACGGCACAGGCAAGGACGGCGCCGCATAGGACAAGGGAGCCAGGGTGGGGGACGGCGAGGACCACACCAGGGTGCTGGTCACGGCTGGGATCGGCAGATTCGGTCATGCAGCGCCCTTCGCGTCGGTAATGGGTCGCGAGCACCACAAGACGTCCGGCGGCCGGTTGGTTCCCGACCTCCGCGAAGGACATCGAATCGACACCAAAATCGCGCTACGGGCTACTTGAAGCAGCCGCCCTGCCGTTTACTCTCGAAATTCCGGCGGCTCCGCTCGGAGAACCACATCGGGTTCTCCGAGCGGAGACCGGCCACCGCAACGACTGCCGCAGGCCGTGCATCAGCCGGTGCTACGGAGTTTCGGCTTCGCGAGCGATGAGGCGTTCGGCGAGAGCACGCGCTTCGGGGGCGAGTCCGTCGAGGGCCTCGCGGGTGAGAGCGCTGCCGGGGCGGTGGGCGAGGTGGAGGAGGCAGCTCCAGCTGTCGGTGATCAGGTGGAGGGCCTGTTGCACCTGCTGGAGGCGCTCCCGGCGCTGGGCGAGGTAGCGGTCAGCACGCAGACCGGCCTCGTTCCAGTCGATCTCCTCGTCCTCCGCGAGTTGGGCATGCCCGGGGTGGGGGTCACCGTCGGCTGCGCGCAGGGTGTCGGCCCTGCGGACGTGTGCGCGGAGTTCCTCCTCCTCGTGGCGGCGGTCGAGTTCGGCGAGGGCTTCGGCCAGCGTGAGGTCGTCCTCGCCGAGGCGGCCGACGAGGTCGGGGGCCTGGTCGCGGAGCCGGTCGTACTGGGCCTGCCGGGTCTTGGCCTCGGCCTTGTTCTTGCGGGCCTGCTCGTAGGCGGCGTCCAGGCCCATCGCGCCGCTGATCACCGGGTCGACGAGCGCGGGGGCGTGCTTGACCACGGTGGTGGCGAGGGACAGCCGCGCGGGGCTGATCCCGAAGCCTTCGGCGTCGGCGCGCGCCACGGATTTCGAAGCTGAACGGGCCTTGGCGAGGATCATGGCGCGCTGACCCTGGTTGAGCTGGCGGCGCAGGGCGTTGGAGATCCAGATCAGGTGCGCCGGGTCGTCGCCCTGGTAGGTGGTGAAGCGGGGTTCGACACCGGCCAGTTCGCAGGCGGCGAGCCGGTTGCGGCCGTCCAGGAGGGTGCCGCGGGCGTCGAGGAGGATCGGCTCGTACTGGCCGTTGGTCTTGATGTCCTCGGCGAGGCCGAGGAGTTCGGCTTCGCTGAGCATGGGGAACTCGGCGATGAGGGGGTGGACTTTCACGTGGCTCCTTGCGGGTGGGGGTGGCCTGGGGACGGCCAGGCAGAGGCGTCCGCCGACCTGGTGGGGCCCGGTCGGCGGGTGGGGGGGTGGACGAATGCCGCTCCGGTCAGCGGCCTCGGCGGGCCGCGTCGGGCAACGAAGGTCCCGGCGGAGCAGGCACTGCCGCTGCGGTCGGCGAGGTGGTGGCACGGCTGGTGGTCCTGGAGGCGGCCGCGGCGGTACGGCCCCTCGGCGCGGGAGCGGGGAGCCGGGCGTCGCGACGGATGCGCCAGGTCAGTACGGCGGCTGGCGAGTCGGCGCTGGCGAGCTCCCGCCGTCCAGCGGCGTCGGCGAGCAGGGTGGCCGGGTCGTGGCCGGCCTGCTCGGCTTCGGCGAGGGTGGCGGCGAGCACCGCCCAGTCCTCCCCGGCGAGCACCAGCGCGGCTTGGTCGACGGGCAGAGCGCGGCGAACCGCCTCCTCCTGGCGATCACGCGCTGGGGCGGGCAGCCGCTGCCCCTGGACACCGAGCAGGGCTGCCGGGCGGGCGGCGTTTCGGCCGTACGCCGTGCGCAGGTGGTCGGCGGCGGTGCGGGCGGCCTCGGCCTGGCGCTGGTGGCCCTGGGCGGCGTGCCACTCGGCGATGACGATCGCGAGCAGGATCAGGCTGGACAGGATCGTGGCAGCGGCGGCCCCCTCGCCGCCCTGGCCGGTGACCGGGCCGGCGTAGAGAAGCTCTCGAGCGGCGGAGCGCATCGCCCGCAAGTCGTCCCGGGCGGCGCGGGTGCGGGCGACGGCGGTGTATTCGAGGGCGCGGGCGGCGTGGTTGATCTCCTTCCGGGAGAGGATGGGGCTGGTGAGGGCGAGGGCGTCCAGGGCTTCGATGCCGCCGCCGACCGCTGCGGCGACCTCGGCGGGGGCGGGACCGTCGTGGAGGGTGCGGGCGGCCCGGTCGACGGTGGCACTGACCCGGTGGCGGACCGCAGCCGGTGAGCTGGTGGCGGGCGGATCGGTGCCGACGGTGAAGCGGGCGTGGATCTGCGGGTGGGTGAGGTCGGCGGCGAGTTTGCTGCCGGAGAACCACACCGGTCCGGCCCCGTCGCCGGTGGGGAGGGCGAACTTGTAGCCGGTCACGTCCCCGGACGGTGCCCGGCGCACGCCCAGCAGCACGCCCTGGGCGGCGAGGCGGGCGGCGAACTCCTCCTCGTCCGCGGCCCCGGCCAGCGCTCGGCGCACCGCCACCCGCAGCCGGTCGCGTTCGCTGGTCTCCCTGCCCTGGCGCTGTGCCTTGCGCAGTTCCGCGCCGGTGGCGCGCTTGGGGACCGCGGCCCGGTAGGCGCGGGTGCGGGTGTCGGCGAGGCACTTGAGCCCGTACTCGCGCTCGACGGTGGTGAGCTCGTCCTCGACGCGGTACTGGTCCTTGCGGATGTTGGCCTGCCGCAGGTCGGCGCGCACCGTGGTGGCCAGGATGTGGATGTGGTCGTCCGCGTGCCGCACCGCGACCCAGCGGCAGCCGTCCGGGTCGCCGTCGGGGGCGATGCCGGCGGCGGCCATCACCCGCTGGGCGATGTCGCCCCACTCCTCGTCGTCGAGGGTCCGGTCGGTCGGGTCGGCGCGGACGATCCGGTGGTAGACGTGGCTCCTGATCTTCCTTCCGTAGCGGACGACGTGGAGGTCGAGGGCGTCCCGGAGCTGCTGGAGGGTCGCGGAGTCGTCGCGGCCGGGGTCGGGGGCGAAGCCGTCCCAGGAGACGACGAGGTGGGGGTCGGTGTGCTCGTTCGCCCGGCCCGGCCCGTACAGGTAGGCGAGCGCGCCGAAGGTGTTGCCGCCGCGGACCGCCTTGCTGATCACATGCGCCCCGCGCCCGCCAGCCGCATCGCCGTCCCGTCGATACCGGCCACCGCCCTGCGGACAACGGCGAGCAGCTCGGTGGCGGCGACGAAGGCGTCACGGACCGGACCGGGCTCCAGGGCAACGTCCCGGTGGACGTCGCGGACGATCTGGTTGATGTTCCGGCCGATGCCTGCGACCTGCGGACGCAGCGCCGCCAGCTCCTCGATCGCCGCGTCCAGCTGCCCGTCGTACGAGGCAGCACCGTCCTCGTCGGCCAGAGCCCTGCGCGCGATCAGGGCGGACACCGAGACGCCCAGCTCCCCGGCGCTTCGACGGAGGTCGGCGGCTTCGTCGGGGTTGAAGCGGACCGTGATCTTGGCGTTCTTCAGGTTCGCGGCGTCGCGCTGGCGGCGCTTGGGCTTGCGGCGCAGCGCGGCGATCTCGGTCGCGCGCACGGCACGCGGCACAGCGGGCGACGGCACGGCGCTCGAAGTGCGGACGGCGGCGGGCGTCGCTGCGGTGGGCTGCTCCTCCTCCGTAGGTGCCGCGCCCTCGCGGTGCCGGTCCGGTGCTGCCGCGTGCGCCCTCGCGCACGGCAGCACCGACGGGCCCCCGCCCTCGGGGGCCTGCGGCTGCGACCGTCCGTAGGACGGGCGCAGCCACTCGCTTGCTCCGCCGGGGGTGGTGCGGTCGGTGATGTCACCGCGGTCGGACGACGCCTCAGAGCTGTCGGTGGGTTCGTGCGGTGCGGGACGGATGTCGATCAGGGGATGCTCCTGGAGCGTCGGCTACGGGGGTGGACAGGGCTGGGGTGTTCGAGACACGGCTGTGGCGTGGAAGTGCCGGACGGGACGGCCGGGGCCGGACGGGTGAGGAGACGCGGACGGTCCGGTCCGCAGTGGAAGCGGGAGCCGGACCGCGCCAGGTCGGACTTCTGCCCATCGGCAGAAGCCCGGAGAACGGTCCGGACGGTCCCGGGAACCGCCGGAACGGGCTCAGCCGGACGGACGGCATTGGACCGGACCGTCCCGGAACTCCTTGCGGAGCTCCTTCATGAGGGCCGTGAAACGGGTGCTGCCGAGTGAGAGGCCGGCCTCGCGGACCGCTCGTTCGACGACTGCGCGGCTCGGACGGCCGTGCGCCCGGACCGCCGGTCGGCTGACCTCCAGCAGCTTCTCCATCGAGGCGCCCGGCGGCCGACCCGTTCGTCGGGCCGGACCGCCGTCGCCAGCGGTCCGCTCGTCGGCGTGCGGCGGGTCTCCGTCCGTCCGCGTTTCGATGCCGAACGGCCCCAGCGCCCCTGAGGCCGGGACGGGGACGGCACTCGCGGACGGACCACGGACCGGTCCGGCGGACGGACCGGTCCCGTGCTGGACGGGGACCACCCGCTCGGGGTCGGCGTGGGTGCCTCCGAACGACCGCCCCGCAGTGGGGCCGTAGCGGGCGATGAGGATGTAGAGGTGGACGGCACCCCCGAGCGCCAGCGGAGAGACGGCAGACAGGACGGCGACCACGCTGTCGCCGAGCCGGAGCCCTCCAGCCCGGAGGGATAGGTGGTTCAGGCGTACGGCGTGCAGGGCGTTGGCCCACACGCTGGCGGCGGTCGCGCCGGCGAACAGGGCCCAGGCGTAGGGCACGGGCCGTCCAGGGCGCGGCGCGCAGCACCAGCAGGGTGCGCACTCCGTAGGCGATGAAGCCGTCGAGGGTCACCGGGAAGACGTAGGTCAACGGGCCGCGGATGTGGACGGCGACGGCCACCTGCTGCAGCGCGTCGAAGGACAGGGCAAACCCTGCCGCCCCGATCAGGACGATGGCAAGGCGGTCGCCGGGCGTGACGCGGACGGTGCCCGCGCGGAGCGGAGCGTGAGTGGGGGATATCGGTGTGGCGGTGGTCGTGGGTGGCTCCAGGGGCTCGGCGACGATTCTTTTCGCATGGACTTGCCATGCGACACGCATCAAGCTAGCATGCGATCGATCGCCCATGCAAGGACGATCGAAACCTGATGCGAGGTGAATCAAATGCCCGACCAGCCAGAAGCGCCGAACGACGCACCGACGACTCCCCCGCTCAGCGAGGAGCACGCCGCCGAACGGGTCCGCCTGGAACGCGAGTACCTGGGCTGGAGCACCGGCGAACTCGCCAAGCGCATGACCGCCGCCGGCTACCCGATGAACCAGTCCTCGGTCTGGCGGATCGAGAGCGGCGAACCCCGCCGACGGATCAACCTGGACGAGGCGATCGGGTTCGCCAAGGTCTTCGGCCTCACGCTGGAGGAGTTCCTCGGCCCGCCCGCCTCCTCCTCCGACAAGCACATCGCCGAGGTCACCGACGTCGTGCTCGACATGTACCGCAGACTGCTCGACCTGATGAAGAGCACCGGCAATGCCTTCAAGCTCGTCGACCAGTACTGCGCCATGTTCCCCCAGCACGCCGAGGAGCTGAACAGCCGCATCGCCCGTGCCCTCACCGAGGAGAACCGCCGTCACGGACCCGTCCGGGAAAGCCCCATGGTCTTCCTCCGGTACCCGGCGTTCCAGCAGGCCCAGCAGCAGTCGGGGCAGACGCCCGGAAGCTGAGCCGCGCCACCGCCCGGCAGCCCCGTGAGGAAGCCTGCCGTCCGTCCATCACCCGACGCCGTTCCTTCACCCCCATCCCACGAACCGACCGCGTCGATGCCCGCCACCTCCCACTCCCCCGCTACCAGAGGAGCCCCATCACCAACACCTGCTCCCCCCAGCCGCAGCGCGCCCCCGCCCCCGCGTGCGCCCACTGTCCCACCGTCTCCGTGGTCTGGGCGCCGGGAAGCGGCCTGACCCCGGCCGAGCGCACCCGTCTCCTGCGCCTGCTGTTCGGTCCGCGCACCACAACGGCTCGCGCCCGCCCGGAAACCGCAGCGAGCCGCGAATAATTCGCCTACCCTCACCCCACATCGAGTGCCCCGGCGACGGCTGCAACCGTCCCGGGGCCGGCCGACTGTTCAGGAGTCGACGTGCCGAATCCAAGCACACACATACGGACCGCCACCGACACGGTCACCCGCATCACGCGGCCTCGCGCCCTCCGCGCCGTGGACTACCTACGGGTGAGCACCGAGGAGCAGAAGCTCGGTTACGGCATCGCCAGCCAGGGCCGCAAGAACAGCCGTCACATCGCGGGCAAGGGCTGGGACCACGTCGGCACCTTCAAGGACGAAGGCGTGTCCGGCTCCAAGGAGATGGGCGAGCGCCCGGACTTCGACCGGTTGATGGAGCAGGCGAAGCTCGACGCGTTCGACGTCGTCGTGGTGGAGAAGGGCGACCGCATCGGCCGGGTCGGCCGGGCCTTCTGGCGCTGGGTCTGGGCGCTGGAGGACGTGGGGATCTTCGTCGCGATCACCAACCGGAACATCGACAACACCACCCCCGAGGGCCGGGCGCAGATGCGGCGCGAGGCCGACTACGCCGAGACCGAGTGGGAGAACATCCGGTCCCGCACCCAGGGCGGCCTCCAGGAGAAGGCGGAGGACCCCGGCTCCCCGCACATCGGCGGTCGGCCCCCGTACGGCTACCGGATCGCGGACAAGGGCATCAAGGGCGCGTCGCACCTGGTCGTCGACGAGGCCGAGAGCGAGGTCGTGCGCCGCGTCCACGACATGGTGGTGATCGACGGGCTGAACCTGCGCCAGGTCGCCGTCCGCCTCAACGCGGAAGGCGTCACCTGCCGTTCGGGGCGCCCCTGGTCGGCGGCGAACCTCCGCGACCGGATCATGTCCCGTGCGGTGCTGGACGCCGAGCTGGTCTTCCGCGGCGCGCACGCCAAGACCGACGCCGAGGGTCGGCCGCTGTGGGGCGAGTCGGTCAGCATCGCGCTGCCCCGTGTCCTGTCCGAGGACGAGGCCGCCACGCTCCGCCGGAAGATGGCGGCCCGCGCGCGGACCAGCGGCCGCAACCGGGCGGTCTACCCGCTCAGCGGCCGCCTGATCGGCCTCTGCGGGGCCCGGTACACCGGCATCAGCCGCGAGTCCCTCTCGTACGGCCGCCGGAACTACCGGTGCGGCGGCAAGGCCGGCTCCCTGCCCGACCGTCCGGTCTGCACCTGCTCGTACCTGGACGCCGGGACGGTGGAGCAGCGCGTCTGGTCCGAGGTCGTCGCCCTGCTCGGCGACTCGCAGAAGCTGGAGGAACTGGCCGCCGAGTGGGTCGGCATGTCCGACGGCGACCAGGGGGCGCACGCCGAGCGGATCGCCGACCTCGACCGGCAGATCGATTCTATGAAGGCGTCCATCACCGCCGTGATCGTGGCCTCCGCCAAGCAGCAGCAGTCCGCCGACGCCATCGCCGCCGCGACGGCGGCCCTGAACGAGGAACTGCAGCAACTGGAGGAGATGCGCGCCGAGGCCGCCGCGTGGTTGGCCGAGGTGGAGGAGTCCGACCGCCGGGCCCGTGACCTGAAGGCGTTGGCGAACCTGGCACAGCATCAGCTGGTGGACATGACGCTGGAGGAGCAGAGCGAGGTCCTGGGCCTGCTGGAGGTGAAGGTGTTCATCGAAGGGCCGGTGCCGGTCCGGGCCGGTGGCCATGCCTGCACCGTGCAGTCCTGGTACCGGTCCGCCGAGGTGGACGTTCCGGCCGCCGACCTGTCGGACGAGCAGTGGGCGCTGGTCTCTCCCCTGCTCCCCGTCGGCCGCCGCGACCGGGTGCGCCGCTCGGTCGACGCGATCTTCGCCAAAGCCCGCACCGGCGTCGCGTGGCCGTTGCTCCGCGAGGCGTACGGCTCGACGAGCACGGCCTCGAAGCACTTCAACGAGTGGGTGGTGCAAGGCTCCTGGGCAAGGGTGGACGCAGCGCTCGTGGAGGCCGAGCGGGTGCCGCTCCCCGTGGTGGAGCTGCTGCCGCCTATGCGAATCGAAGGGCGGGTCGACCCCCGCGTGATGCTGAGCGCCGAGGAACGGTCCCGAACGGGATGGTGACGATCAGGACGAAGCAGACGATCCCGGCGAGCGCGTAGCCGATCGCCATCCACAGGCCGCAGAACAGCAGCCAGATGACGTTGAGCAGGAAGTTGACCAGCTTCATGCCCCCAGGCTCGCACACCGGCGGCCGGACGGTCAGGTGGCGGCGCGTCCTTGTGGCAGGGGTGTGACGGGACGGGGGTGTGACGGGACGGGGTACGACGGGGGCGGCGCGGGAGGGAGCAGGGGCCGCCGGGAACGGCGGGAGGCCCGCCGCGGGGCGGGCCTCCCTCCGTCGCGCCGGACGGGCGTCAGGCGAGCAGCTTGTCCTTGGCCCGCCGGTACTCCTCCTCGGAGAGCGCGCCGCTGTTCTTGAGGTCGGCCAGCTTCGCCAGGTCCTCCACGTGCCCGGTGGAGGCGCCGCCGGAGGCGCCGCCGCTGCCCGCTGCCCTGCGGACGTAGTCCTGGAACGCCGCGTCGGCCCTCCTGGCCTGCTCCGCGTCCCGCTGGTGCATCGAGCCGCCGCGGGCGATCAGGTAGACCAGGACGCCCAGGAACGGCAGCAGGATCACGAAGATCGTCCAACCGGCCTTGCCCCAGCCGCCCATGTCCTCGCTGCGGAAGATGTCCGTGATGATCTTGAACAGCAGGAAGAACCAGAGGATCCAGAGGAACAGCTCCAGCATCGTCCAGAAGATGTTGAGCAGCGGATAGTTGTCCATGACGCTCCGATCCCGCGCGCAGTCAGACCGAACGTCCCCGCGCCTCGAACGGCGTAGGGACGAAACGATTCCTATCACCGCGAAACGGACACCGCATGTCGAGCGGGGCGTCAGCGCGGGTCGGGCAGCGGCCGGTCGTTCTGCAGCCGGTCGAACTCGGCGATGTCCGGGTGGTGCAGGTCGAACGCCGGGGATTCCGAGCGGATCCGCGGCAGGGTGCTGAAGTTGTGCCGCGGCGGCGGGCAGGAGGTCGCCCACTCCAGCGAGCGGCCGTAGCCCCACGGGTCGTCGACCTCGACCTTCTCCCCGTACTTGGCGGTCTTCCAGAGGTTGTAGAGGAACGGCAGGGTGGACAGGCCGAGCAGGAAGGAGCCGATGGTGGAGACGGTGTTCAGCGTGGTGAAGCCGTCCGAGGCGAGGTAGTCCGCGTAGCGGCGCGGCATGCCCTCGGCGCCCAGCCAGTGCTGGACCAGGAAGGTGGTGTGGAAGCCGACGAACAGCGTCCAGAAGTGGATCCTGCCGAGCCGCTCGTCCAGCATCCGCCCGGTCATCTTCGGCCACCAGAAGTAGAAGCCCGCGAACATCGCGAAGACCACCGTCCCGAACACCACGTAGTGGAAGTGCGCCACGACGAAGTACGAGTCGGAGACGTGGAAGTCGATCGGCGGCGAGGCCAGCAGCACGCCGGTCAGGCCGCCGAACAGGAAGGTCACCAGGAAGCCGATCGACCAGAGCATCGGCGTCTCGAAGCTCAGCGAGCCGCGCCACATGGTGCCGACCCAGTTGAAGAACTTCACGCCCGTGGGCACGGCGATCAGGAAGGTCATGAAGGAGAAGAACGGCAGCAGCACCTGCCCGGTGACGAACATGTGGTGCGCCCAGACGGTGACCGACAGGCCGGCGATGGCGATGGTGGCGGCGACCAGGCCGGAGTAGCCGAAGACCGGCTTGCGGGAGAACACCGGGAGGATCTCGGTGACGATGCCGAAGAACGGCAGCGCGATGATGTACACCTCCGGGTGGCCGAAGAACCAGAACAGGTGCTGCCACAGCAGCGGCCCGCCGTTGGCCGGGTCGAAGACGTGCGCGCCGAACTTGCGGTCCGCCTCCAGGCAGAGCAGCGCGCCGGCCAGCACCGGGAAGGCCATCAGCACCAGGATCGAGGTCAGCACCACGTTCCAGGTGAAGATCGACATCCGGAACATCGTCATGCCGGGCGCCCGCAGGCAGACCACGGTGGTGATGAAGTTGACCGAGCCGAGGATGGTGCCGAAGCCGGAGAAGGCCAGGCCCATGATCCACATGTCGGCGCCGACGCCCGGCGAGTGCACGGCGCTGTTCAGCGGCGCGTAGGCGAACCAGCCGAAGTCCGCCGCGCCGTTCGGGGTGAGGAAGCCGCCCACCGCGATCAGCGAGCCGAACAGGTACAGCCAGTACGCGAAGGCGTTCAGCCGCGGGAAGGCGACGTCCGGGGCGCCGATGTGCAGCGGCATGAACCAGTTGGCGAAGCCCGCGAACAGCGGGGTGGCGAACATCAGCAGCATGATCGTGCCGTGCATGGTGAACGCCTGGTTGAACTGCTCGTTCGACAGGATCTGCGTCCCCGGCCGGGCCAGCTCGGCCCGCATCACCAGCGCCAGCACCCCGCCGAGCAGGAAGAAGGCGAACGAGGTCACCAGGTACAGCGTGCCGATCTGCTTGTGGTCGGTGGTGGTCAGCCACCCCACCAGCGCCCGGCCCCGGCGCGGGCGGGAGGCCCGGCCGAAGCGGCGGCGCGGCGGCTGCTGCGGGACGGGCGGGTCGGACGGGCCGCCCAGTTCGGCATCGCTCGGCAGCATGGTCACCGCACCGCACCTCCGGCCTCGGACTGCTTCAGTGCGTTCAGCCCTACCAGTGGAACGGGGGCGGGCGGCGGACGCTCGCCGCAGGCTCGCCCGAAGGGGTCAGCGCCCGGCCATCCGCTCCAGCCGGGCGATCCGCTCGCGCATCGGCGGGTGGGTGGAGAACAGCTTGGCGCCGCGCTCGCCGGGCCGGAACGGGTTGGCGATCATCATGTGGCTGGCGGTCTGCAACTGCGGCTCGGGCGGCAGCGGGAGGCGCTGGGTGCCCGCGTCCAGCTTGCGCAGGGCACCGGCCAGGGCGAGCGGGTCGCCGGTGATCCGGGCGCCGTCGGCGTCGGCCTGGTACTCGCGGGAGCGGCTGACGGCCAGCTGGATCAGGCTCGCCGCGACCGGGCCGAGGATCATGATCGCCAGCATGCCGACCAGGCCCGGGCCGTCGTCGTCGTCCGAGCGGCCGATCGGGATCAGCCAGGCGAAGTTGACCAGGAACATCACCACCGAGGCGAGCGCGCCCGCCACCGAGGAGATCAGGATGTCCCGGTTGTAGACGTGGCTGAGCTCGTGGCCCAGGACGCCGCGCAGCTCCCGCTCGTCCAGCAGTTGCAGGATGCCGTCGGTGCAGCAGACCGCCGCGTTGCGCGGGTTGCGGCCGGTGGCGAAGGCGTTCGGCGCGGGCGTGGGCGAGATGTACAGCCGGGGCATCGGCTGGCGGGCCGCGGTGGAGAGCTCGCGGACGATCCGGTACAGCTGCGGGGCCTCGATCTCGCTGACCGGGCGGGCCCGCATCGCGCGCAGCGCCAGCTTGTCGCTGTTCCAGTACGCGTAGGCGTTGGTGCCGATCGCGACCAGCAGCGCCACCAGCAGGCCGGTGCGGCCGAAGAAACCGCCGATCACCAGGATCAGCGCGGACAGGCCGCCCAGCAGGACGGCCGTCCGCAATCCGTTGTGGTGGCTGTGCACTGCGGGGCCCTCCTGTGGTGCCGGTGGAAGCCGTGGAGCCGCTTCCTTCTGCCGGGATCAACGCGCCGAACCGGTCGGTTCGTTCCCTCCGGCATTCGACCACGGCTCAGAACAGGCTGCCCGACACCACCCCCAGGACCAGCTGCGGAGCCACCGAGAGCACCACCGCGCCGACCGCCGCCAGGCCCAGCGCGGCGGTGAGGGAGGCCGGGGCGCGGCGCGGGCCGGCCGCCTCCGGGCCGACCGCCTCCGGGGCGGGCTCGAACAGCAGGGCGGTCCACTTCAGGTAGTAGGCGAGCGCGACCACCACGTTCACCGCCATCACCACGGCCAGCCAGCCCAGGCCGGCGTCCACCGCCGAGCGGAACACCACGACCTTGCCGAACAGGCCGACCACGCCCGGCGGCAGGCCGGCCAGGCAGAGCAGGAAGAACGCCAGCGCGAACGCCGCCCAGCGGTTGCGCCCGGCCAGGCCGCGGAAGCCGTCCAGCCGCCCGGAGCCGCCGACCAGCGCGACCGCGCCGAACGCGCCCAGGTTCACCAGGCCGTAGATCAGCGCGTACGCCACGGTCGCGCCCAGCGGCTCGGCCGAGCCCGCGTATCCGGCGGCGGCCAGCGGCACCAGCAGGTAGCCGGCCTGGCCGACCGAGGACCAGGCCAGCAGCCGGACCGCCCCGTGCGGGGTGTCGGTGCGCTGGCGCAGCGCGGCCGCGTTGCCGACCGTCATGGTGAGCGCGGCGAGCACCGCCAGCACCAGGCCCCAGGTGTGGCCGTACGGGCGGAAGGCGACGGTGGTGACCAGCGCGAGGCCGGACAGGCCGGCCGCCTTGCCGACCACCGAGAGGTAGCCGGCCACCGGCAGCGGCGCGCCGGCGTACGTGTCGGGGACCCAGAAGTGGAACGGGACGGCGGCGGCCTTGAACGCGAAACCGACCAGGGTGAGCACCGCGCCCGCCTCGGCGAGCGGCTTCAACTGGCCGGGGGCGTGGGCCAGTCCGTCGGCGATGCCCTGGAGCTGGATCGTCCCGGCGGCGGCGTAGACGAAGCTGACGCCGAGCAGCATCACGGCCGTCGCGGTGACCGAGGAGAGGAAGAACTTGAGCGCGCTCTCCGCGCCCCGGCCGTCCCGGCGCAGGCCGACCAGGGCGAACGCGGGCAGGGTGGCCACCTCCAGGGCGATCACCAGGGTGGCGAGGTCGCGGGCGGCGGGCAGCAGGGCGGCGCCGCAGGCGGAGGAGAGCAGCAGGAACCAGTACTCGCCGCCGGGGAGCCCCGCGGCGGAGCCGCTGTTCGGCACGGCGGCGTCCACGGTGTGCAGCGAGAGCAGCACCGTCAGCAGCGCGCCGCCCAGCGCCAGCAGTTGGAAGGCCAGCGCGAAGTGGTCGGCGGTGTAGGAGCAGCCGCCGCCGGGGCTCTTGAAGCAGAACGTGGAGCGGGTGTCGCCCAGTGCCAGGGGCAGCAGCGCCGCCAGCGCGGCCAGCAGCCCGGCCGCGCTCAGCCACCCCAGCAGCCGCTTGCGGGCCTCGGGCAGGAACAGGTCGGTGACCAGGACGGCGAGGGCGGCGAGCGCGGCGATCAGCGGCGGGGCGACGGCCACCCAGTCGACGGACTGGATCAGGCCGCCCGGGTCGGCGACGGCGAGCGGCGTCAGCGGAGTCATGAGGGACTGCCCCAGGTCGTGAGCGGTGGCCATCAGCCGCCTCCGAGGAGGTGCTTGACGGCCGGGTCGGAGAGGCCGAGGAGCAGGGCCGGCCACAGGCCCGCGAGCAGGGTGAGCGCGGCCAGCGGCGTCCAACTGGCGGCCTCGTAGCCCTTCAGGTCGGCCAGTTCGGCGACCGGGGCGGGCTGCTCCGGGTCTCCCATGCAGACCCGCTTGACCACGACCAGCAGGTAGCCGGCGGTCAGCAGGGTGCCGAGGCCGGCCAGCGCCATGTAGGTGACGAACGCGGGCCGGGAGAGCCCGGCGGCCGGGTCGAACGCGCCGTACATGGCCAGCAGTTCGCCCCAGAACCCGGCCAGGCCGGGCAGGCCGAGGCTGGCGACGGCGGCGAAGGCGAGCAGCCCGCCGATCCGCGGGGCGCGGCCGTAGAGGGCGGCGCCGGTGGCCCCGGCGAGGGTGTCGAGGTCGGCGGTGCCGTAGCGGTCCTTGACCGCGCCGACCACGAAGAACAGCAGGCCGGTGATCAGGCCGTGCGCGATGTTGGCGAACAGCGCGCCGTTCAGGCCGGTCGGGGTGAGCGAGGCGATGCCGAGCAGCACGAAGCCCATGTGGCCGACCGAGGAGTACGCGATCAGCCGCTTCAGGTCGCCCTTGGCGCCCTTGCGGGCGAGCGCCAGGCAGGCGAGCGAGCCGTAGACGATGCCGACGGCGGCGAACGCGCCCAGGTAGGGGGCGAAGGTCGCGGTGCCGTCGGGGACGACCGGCAGCAGGACGCGGACCAGGCCGTAGGTGCCCATCTTGAGCATCACGCCGGCCAGCAGCACCGAGCCCGCGGTGGGGGCGGCGGTGTGCGCGTCGGGCAGCCAGGAGTGCAGCGGCCAGGCGGGGGCCTTCACGGCGAGGCCGACCAGGATCGCCAGCGCGGCGACCAGCTGGGTGGTGTGCGACAGGCCGGCGCCGTGCGCGTCGGCCAGCTTCACCATGTCGAACGTCCCGGCCTTGACGCCGATCAGCAGGAAGCCGAGCAGCATCACGGCCGAGCCGAGCAGGGTGTACAGGATGAACCGGTTGGCGGCTGCGACCTTCTGCCCGCTGCCCCAGCGCGCGATCAGGAAGTACATCGGGATCAGCACGATCTCGAAGGCCAGGAAGAACAGCACCAGGTCGAGCACCGCGAAGGTGGCCAGCATGCCGGTCTCCAGCAGGAGCAGCAGGCCGGTGAAGGCCCGGCCGCCGGGGCCCGCCGGGAGCTTCTTCACCGAGTAGACCGCGCACAGGAAGGTGAGCAGCGCGGTGAGGACCAGCAGCGGCAGCGAGATGCCGTCGGTGCCCAGGTGCAGGCGGACGTCCAGGGCGGGGATCCAGGAGACGTCGGTGACGGCCTGCATCCGGCCCGGGTCGCCGTGGTCGAAGCCCGCGGCGAGGGCGACCGCCAGCAGCAGGGTGGCGCCGGTGACGGTGGTGCCGAGGCGCAGCGCCTGCCTGTCGCCGATCGGGGCGAGCGTCAGGGCGGCGCCGAGCAGCGGCAGGGCCAGGAGGGCGATGAGGACCGCGTTCATCGGGGGCTCCAAGGGCGTGCCGGGACGGGGAGGTGGGGACGGGTCATGAGCCGACCGCCACCAGGACGGCGAGCAGGACGGCCCCGGCCAGCAGCGCGCTCAGGTAGCCCTGGGCGTTGCCGGTCTGGGCGAAGCGCACGGCGCGGCCGAGCAGGCCGGGGGCGGCGCCGGCGCCGCGCACGTAGGTCTCCACCACGGCGCGGTCCAGGAACCGGACCAGCCGGGCGGCGGCCGCGGTGGGCCGGACGAACAGCGCGGTGTAGAGCCGGTCGACGCCGAAGCCGTGCTGGGCGGGGCCGTGCAGCGGGCCGAGCAGCAGGCGTCCGGGGTCGGTGGCGGGCCGTCCGGCGGCGGCCCGGGCGGCGGCGGTGCGCCAGGCGGTGTACGCCAGCAGGATGCCGGCTAGGGCGACGCCGGTGCCGAGCACGCCGGTCTCGAAGGACGGGGCGAGCGACTGGCCGTCGAGCAGGTCGGACAGCCAGTGGGTGTTGGCACCGACCACGCCGAGGGCGAAGGTCGGGACCATCAGCACCCACAGCGGCCAGGTCATCGCGGCGGGTTCGGCGTGCGCCGGGTCGGCCTCGTCGATCTCGGCGGAGTACGGGGCGTCGGGCTGCCGGACCGGTCCGGCGACGGGGCGGCCCCAGAAGGCGACCAGCCACAGCCGGGTGGCGTAGGCGGCGGTGAGCAGCGCGGTAAGCAGGCCGGCCACCAGGACCGTCCAGCCGGCCGCGGCGGGCACCGCGGAGGCCGGGCCGAGGCTGGCGGTGAGGGCCTCGCCGTGGGCGGCGTGCTCGGCGGCGGTGAGCACCGACTCCTTGGAGAAGAAGCCGGACAGCGGCCACAGGCCGGCCAGTGCGGCCAGGCCGACGGTCATCGCGATGAACGCGTTGGGGACGCGGCGGCGCAGGCCGTCGATCCGCGACATCACGTCGATCGAGTTGGTGTGCGCGGCGTGGATCAGCACGCCGGCGGTGAGGAACAGCAGGGCCTTGAACGCGCCGTGCGAGACCAGGTGGAACACCGCGGCCTGCCGGTCGCCGGAGGCCAGCGCGCCCGCCATGTAGCCGAGCTGGCCGACCGTCGAGTAGGCCAGCACGCGTTTCAGGTCGTCCTGGGCGAGCGCGCACAGCGCGGAGCCGACCATGGTGACGGCGGCCATCACGGCCAGCACCAGCAGCGCGGCGGAGGACAGCAGGAAGACCGGCAGCAGCCGGGCGACCAGGTAGACGCCGGCGGCGACCATGGTGGCGGCGTGGATCAGCGCGGAGACCGGCGTCGGGCCGGCCATCGCGTCCGGGAGCCAGGTGTGCAGCGGGAACTGGGCGCTCTTGCCCGCGACGCCCGCGAGCAGCAGCAGGGCGATCAGGGTGGGGTGCTGGAGGCCGCCCTCGGCGGCGGTGCGCAGCACCTCGGTGATCCGGAAGCTGCCGGCGTCCGCGCCGAGCAGGAACAGGCCGAACAGGAACGGCACGTCGCCGAGCTTGGTGACCAGGAACGCCTTCAGCGAGGCGCTGCGGGCGTCGGCGGTCTCCCAGTGGTGGCCGATCAGGAAGTACGAGCAGATGCCCATCACCTCCCAGCCGACCAGCAGCACGATCAGGTCGCCGGAGTAGACGACCAGGAACATCGCGGCGGTGAACAGCGAGACCAGGGCGGCGTACGAGGGGTAGCGCGGGTCGTCCTTGAGGTACGCGGTCGAGTAGACCTGCACGCAGGTGGCGACCAGGCCGACCAGCACCGAGATCAGCGAGGAGAAGCCGTCCAGGTACAGGGCGAGCGAGATCTCGGGGCCGCCGGTGGGGGCGAGCCGGGTGGCGGCGTCCAGGGTGGTGCCGGTGCCCAGTTGGAGGGCGGTGACCAGGGCGAGCACGGCGGAGACCGCGACCGGCAGCACGGCCAGCGGGCGGGCCAGGCCGGGGTGGCGGCGGCCGGTGGCGAGGCCGGCGGCGGCGCCGAGCGCGGGCAGCGCGGGGACGAGGATCGGCAGCGCGAGGTTCATCGGGCGACCTCCTCGGTGTCCGCCTCGGTGTCCGCCTCGTGGCGGTCGCCGAGCGCGGTGACCTCGTCGACGGCGGCGGTGCGGCGGGTGCGGTAGACCAGCAGCACGATGGCCAGGCCGAGGCCGATCTCGGCGGCGGCGATGGTGATGGTGAACAGGGTGAGGGCCTGTCCGGCGTGCAGGGTGTCGCGCAGCCAGACGTCGAAGGCGACCAGGTTGAGGTTGACGGCGTTGAGCATCAGCTCGACCGACATCAGCACCAGGACGACGTTGCGCCGGGCAAGCACGCCGTACACGCCGACGCTGAACAGCAGCACGGCGAGGACGGCGGGGTAGGCGAGGTGCACCTCAGCGCTCCTTCTGCTTCGTCAGGCCGGCGCGCAGCTTCCCGGCCCGCGGCTTGGCGTCGGCGCCGCCGCCCTTGGAGCGGGAGAGCACGATCGCGCCGACCAGGGCGGCGAGCAGCAGCACCGACAGCGCCTCGAACGGCAGCACCCAGTGCGAGAACAGGTACTCGCCGGTCAGCCGGGTGGTGCCGACCGCGCCGGACAGGTCGATCCAGGACGAGCGGAACGCGTCGACGACCAGGGTGACCAGGGTGGCGGCGGAGGCGAGGCCGACCGCGAGGGCGGCCGGGCGGTTGCCGGAGTCGGCGTCCGGGGAGCGGCCGATCGGGGCGCGGGTCAGCATCAGGCCGAACAGCACCAGCACGACCACCGAGCCCAGGTACACCAGCACCTGCACCCAGGCCACGAACTCGGCGGTCAGCAGCAGGAACTCGACCGCGAGCCCGCCCAGCGCGACCACCAGCCACAGCGCGGCGTGCACCAGCTGCCGGGTCGTCACCGAGACGACGGCGGCGCCGAGCACGAGCACACCGACCAGCAGGAAGACGATCTCCTGCCCGGTCGGCGAGAGGTACGAGCG
>NZ_JBHUWH010000034.1:0-31307 GCF_042670125.1 Kitasatospora sp. NPDC057198
CGCACGCGCTCCCCGATCCCCACTCATTTGACCTGGTCAAGCAAGTGGGGAGCCTGATCGAGACTGAGGAATTTCGCGAATCCTCATCAGCGCGGGGAGCGGGCGACCCGGGGGTGAAACCGCGGTCGCCGGCCGGGACCATCCCCGCGGGCGCGGGGAGCAGCCCGCCCCGTCAACCTGGGGCGCTTTTCCCCGGGGGACCATCCCCGCGGGCGCGGGGAGCAGGCCCGCGCGGAGCCGGTGGCAGATTCGTAGTAGGGGCCATCCCCGCGGGCGCGGGGAGCAGAGACGCTCGGCCGGCTGTGGTTCGACGACCTCGGGACCATCCCCGCGGGCGCGGGGAGCAGCAGCTCCGTTCCTCCAGCATGTCCAGCCCGGCGGGACCATCCCCGCGGGCGCGGGGAGCAGTCTTGTTGACCTGCGGTGTTATGGGTCGGTGGCTCGGAAATCCGCCATCTTCAGGGATTCGGACAATAGCGACATAGTGTCACTCTCCTTTCCTGTCGGCGGGTTGGGCACCGCTGTTCTGCCTCGCGCGGGAGCATCCCCGCGCGGGCGGGGAGCAGTGTTGACCTGGGGTGTTATGTGCCGGTGGGCCGGGAATTTGCAAGCTTCAGGGATTCGGACATTGGCGACATCAGGTCACTTCCTTTCCCGGCCGGGCTGGCAGCCCTTCAGTGCGTGGATGGGGCGGGGTTCCGTGGTCACCTGGTTCTGCACCGGGTGACCGGCGTACGGCATGGTGGTGGCCGGCTGCTGTTCGGTGGTGCTGTGGAGGTGTCAAGGAGCGTGGCGGCGTGGGCGCATGCTCCCACGGTCCTCCGACAGCACGACCGTCAGCTCCCCCTCGCGGGCGGGGAGCAGGGCATCCTCCGCTCCACCCAGGGCGCGATGAAGGGACCATCCCCGCGTCTGCGGGGAGCAGAGCGTCCCCGGGGTCTACGTGGACGCCGACGAGGGGCCATCCCCGCGTGGGTGGGGATGGCCCCAAGGCGCAAAGGTAGTGCGTTCTCCCATCTGCACCCGCGACGGCCCTGCGCCCCGCTCGGGCCGAGCACACGGACGCGCCGACCGGACCGTCGCCGTTCGGGCTGATGGCCCGCTACATGGTGGAAGCGGAGGCATGCACTGAGCGCGGCTGACCATCGGACCGGCCTTCGTTCAGGCCGCGGCGGCATCCCAGTAGCCGGGGTCGACGGGTCGGCGCCCGTGCAGGTCTTCCCGGACGGTGGTGGCCAGCCGCAGGGTGTCCTTGCGGTTGACCCGCGCCCCGATCACCGCACCGGCCAGCAGCGGCGCCAGGGTCGGAAGCTTGCGCAGCCCCGAGCGCGTCAGGCGCCTGCCCACCTGTCGGCGCAGCGCTGCGCTTCGGTTCAGCGCCAGCAGCGCCCCCGGGCGGGTCAGGTCCATTCCGCGGCCTTCGCTCCACGCCGCCAGGTACGCGTACGAGCGCTGCCGCGCGGAGCCCTTCGGCACTTGGCCGTAGACCGCGTACAGCTCGGCGACCAGTTTCAACTCGATTGCCGCGGAGGCAAGCAGTTCGGACGCCAGCTCGACCGGCATCATCAGCGGTACGGGCATCATCGCCACCGTCCCGGCGCTCGCGCCGACCGCGGTCGAGGCCCGCACCGACCCGGCGACGAGCAGGTCCGCCAGCTCTTCCGGCGTCCGGGCCCCGGGGTGCTGGGCCCGGAGCGTCGCCAGGTTCCGCACTGGGATCCGCGGAGCTGCGTCCAGCAGCCGCTCCGTCAGCATCCGCAGCCCGTTGTGGGGACCCGTCCTCAGCCGGTGGCCGCCGTGGGTCAGGCCGTTGCCCAGCCGCCGCGCCAGCGCGCGTACCCGGTGTGCCGTCCTGCCCCGCGACCCGTCGTCCCGCTCTTCCACCTCGGCGGCGATCCGGGCCAGCTCCGCCGTGATTTCGTCCGGGTCCTCGGAGAGACCCCCCGGTTGTTCCGGCTTACCGATCGGTGCCATGTGCTCGCCTCCATTCCCGTGCGGACTTCCCATCAGCCCGTCTGCCCCGGCAGCGGCTCGGACAGTCTCGGGCGAGTGGGACGTCGCCGACCACCGCCGCGATGGCGGTGGTGTGTGGGTGGTCCAGGAAGACCCGTCCGTGGTCCCCATCCACCAGGTGGGCTTCTCCTGCAGGGGCTTCGGCGACGTCAGCAGCCCAAGCACCGGGAGTCCACCCACCCGTCTCGGGGAGCATGCGGAGGGTCGGATATGACGGGTTTCGCCCTCCAGCATCGGGCTCGTCGAAGCCGTGGCCGCAGTCGACGTCGCGGTGCGTAACGTCGGAGCCGTTTCGGTCCGCAACCGAGCAAGTACCGGAGGTGTCTCCTCGTCGGGATCGCACCATCCGATCGGATGAAGCCCTCTCGCCTGCTGATTCAATGGCGAACCCTTTCCCGTGTCCCCAGCCCGGATCCTCGCGGGCGCCTTGCCCGCACCGGTGGACCCGTTCCTCCGGCCTGCGCCGGACGGCAGGTTCAGTAGGGCATCGGACGGCCGGAGGGGGGTACGCAGGTCGAGCGGGGGACGCGGACGCGGCGACGTGGGGCGCCGGACCACGCTGGTCGCTGCCATCTCCATCACCTCCTCGACTGCATCCCGCCTTTACTCGAGCCTGTCCGCCGCTGACCTGATGGCCGTACTGACGGCCCGCCACCTGCGCTACGACTGGGAGGCACCCGACAACCCGGATGCCCACCACCTGGTGTTCTCCAAGGGCCACACCTCCCCATTGCCGTACGCGATGGCCAAGGCCGCGGGTGCGATTGGCGACGAGGAGTTGATGACCACCTACCGGCGCTTCGGCCACCGCCTCCAGGGCCACCCCACTCCGGAACTGCCCTGGATCAACCTGGCCACCGGCTCGCTCGGCCAGGATGAGCATCGCGCCGACCGACCGCGACCTGGTGCAGTACACCGAGTTCTCCCGGTACCCGCTGACCGTCCCCGCGTACGAACGCGCCCTGCGCGCCTACATAGGGGAGGTCCTGGGCCTGGGCGGATTCACGGTGGAGGACATCGAACAGGGAGCCGGGACTATCCCCGCGCGGGCGGGGAGCCGTGCTGCTCGCTCCAGCCCCGGCTGACCAGGTCGGGCCCATCCCCGCGGGCGGGGAGTAGGAGACCACGGTGACGGGCTCGCCAGGGTGGAGGGGACCATCCCTGCGGGCGCGGGGAGCAGTCTCGCTGGACATGTTCGGCGGCCAGACCATGGGGACCATCCCCGCGCGGGCGGGCGGGGAGCAGCGCCACCTGGTTGCCGTTGACGAGGACGCGGTAGGGACCATCCCCGCGCCCACAGGGATAGTCCCCAGGCCGTCTGCAGCCGGGCCTTGATCACAACCAGCTCGCCGGTCACCTGCAGAAGACCTTCGCCGACCTGGCTGCAGTGGTGAAAGCCACCGCAGATCTCGCCGACCAGCAGCCGAGCACCGCCTGGTGGCACCGAGCCCACCACGACGCCCAGGCCCTCACCGCCGACATGGCCAACGCTGTCCAGCCTTCGCGGTAGCCGTTCGTCCCTTCGCTTTCTCCCGTCCTGCGGGTCGCCTGCCCTGCCAGGCGACCGGATACGGGCGGCAATCAGGCCGCCGTCGCGGACCGACGACCCGGACCTGGCTGGGTGCGGCGTGCTCCGCCCCCGCGCCCGTGGCCAGCGCCCAGGCGGCGCTGCACCTCACCGTTGACGATTGGTGGACGGGGCCCGGGCGAGCGCGGTTCGGTGCGCTGAAACCAGCCAGTTGTCGGCCGCAGTGGAGGAAAAGACTTGGAGCCCATTTTTTGTCAGTTGACATGTAGATATTGATAGTTTCATAGTGTCATGAGTTACTTGGAGTATCGCGATGGAGGAAGTTGTGGACCTGAACTTGGACGAACTGCGGGCCGAGCTGCATCGGGCGGTTGACGACATCGTCGACCGCCACCTGCAGAAGGCCGGCGGCGGCAGGGCGCGGGCCACCGAGTCGGTCGCGCCTGTGGGGGAGCCACTGGACACGTGGTCGTACAGGTGGCCGGGGGGCGGGAAGGAGGAGTTCTACCGCGCGCAGCGGTACGAGGTGGCCGGGGATCGCGGGCGTCACCGTGTGATCGTGGCCTGGGCCGTGCGCCCGGCCTGGGGGCGGGACGACCGCCGCCGGGCGATCGTCTTCCTCCGGCAGGGACAGTCCGAGTCGAACACCTACTACCCGTTGGCTGAGTTTGTGGAGACCGACGACGGTCGGTTCGCCGCGACGATCCCCCGCCCGAGCCGGCCGCGGGCGCAGCTGCGGGTGGAGGACCCTCTGCCTGATCGGCTGCGTGGCCATGTCGTGGAAAAGGCGGACTCGCTCTACGAGTCGATCGCCGCGAGCTCTTCCGTGCGGCTCGTGCTGGGGGAGCGGGACGAGGAGGAGATGGTCCGGCACGGGTACTGGGTCGCCTCCCTGCGCAACCGGTTCTGATTCGAGAAGGACGGCGTGGTGGTCACCGGCACGGTGCTCGCCCACCACCGCGCCGCCGAGCCGCTGCTGGAGATCGAGCGCGTCCTGCCGGATGGGGCGGGCAGGACGCGGACGGTGGTTCTGCCCCGCGACTGGGCCCAGGTCGACGTCGTCGACGGGTGGGGGCCGGACCCGGCTGATCCTTGCTTCGCGGCTGGTCGTCAGCGGGCGGTGTGCGGACTGCGGCGCGGTTTCCGGGGGCCGGTGCCGGCGGTGGTGCACAGTGTGCCGGGTTCGGCCTTGCAGCGCGGGCAGCTCCGTTCCATCGCCTGCCGGTAGGCGAGCACGTCGGCGAAGCCCAGTCTCCACGAGCGGGGGCGGTGCGCGAGCTGCTGGAGGATCGGTGTGGCGGGGTGGGGGCGGCAGGCCGTGCCCTGGCGGGCGTTGCACAGCCAGCAGTCCCGGTCGCACACCGGGCAGCCGAACTCGTCGTCGCGCAGCAGCAGGCAGCAGCGCATCTGCGCGTCGTAGGGGCCGAGCGGGTTGGCGTACAGGTCGTGCCAGTCCGGCTCGGCCCGGTCCCAGCCCTCTTCCCACGGGGCCCCGCCGTGTATCCGGGCCGGCCCGCGCTCCGACGGAAAGGCTGGGCCGGGGCCGGCGGCGCGGGCGGCTCCGGCCCGGATCGGGTGGACCTGGTCGCGGCCGTCGCACATCGTCCCGGGCGCCGCCCGGCACCGTGGGCACCGCACCGCCAGCGCGTCGATCCCGGCCGTACCGCTCACGGAACGGCTGGTGCGGGGCGTAGCGCGGCCAGCACCGTGGTCGGGCTCCAGCGGGTGGTGGCGCCGGGGCGGGTGGCGAGGTAGTCGGCGGCCTGTTCCGGGCTCCAGCCGTGGGCCTCGGCCAGGCCGGTGGCGAAGTTGGCGAGGTAGGCCGCCGCCGGTGCGTTGAGTTCGGCGTCAGCGAGCGGCCAGGGCGCGGTGAAGGTGAAGACCGGGATGTCGTCGATCGCGCCCGGGCACACTAGGGTCTCGTAGCGGCCGGGGCCGAGCCGGTCACTGCCGAGCTCCAGGGCACGGGTGAGGTCGAGGTCGGCACCGGGTGCGCGGTGCATCTCCTGGGCGGCGATGTCGGCGAACTGCTGGGTGGTGACGAGGTAGGCGCGGGCGGGCATCTCGCCGTCGGCGGCCGGGTCGTAGAAGCCCATGCCGCCGGTCCACACCGTCGATTCCAGGGCGAAGTAGAGCGTGCCGGGCAGCAGCACCGGCAGGGTTCGTTCGGGCAGCCGGCCGTCGCGGCAGCCGGGGTAGGTGCGCGCGCCGCCGTGTGGCCGGCCGCCGGCGATGTAGTGGGCGAGCCGGTCGGCGTGCATGTTCGACCCGTAGGCCGCGTACCAGACCAGCGAGGTCGAGGTCGGTGTGTTGCTCAGCGGCTCCGCCCGGCGGGCCTGCGGCGAGGAAGGGGAGGTGGAGGGGGTGATCGCGCTCATGTCGCAGAAGGTAGCGGCAATCTGACGCATTGTGGGGAGATTCCGTCGGCTGCTGCATGGAGGTGCAGAGGGCCGAGGGCGGCGGGGTGTTGATCTGCCGGTGCGGCGCCGGGACGGCGGCGTGCCCGCTGGCGAAGCGTGTCGGGCGGGGCCGTTCTGGCAGTGAAGAGCGGTGCGGCGCCGGGACGGCGGCGTGCGGGTGGGCTGGCGTGTCGGCCAGGTTCTGCGCGGGTCGTCGTTCAGCGATGCGGAGCAGGGAGTTCTTGTCGGGGCCATGCTTTTGCAAGACATGACCCAATTCGTCAAAATGACGGATCGTCAGATCATGTCGCTAAACGTGATGTGCGTCACGGCAGGCAGGAAACCTTCCTGGTTAGGACGCTGCGTGCAGGGACAGTAACGCAGAGTCGAAAAACTGATCGGTCCCGACCCCGTGGAATGGCACCGGCCGCGTCGGTTCACCTCATGAACCGGCGCACCGCCCGGCACCGCCCCACCGGTGCGCGCCACCGGACAGACACGACACGGAGAGCACAGTGATGCACCAGGTGAGGGACCGATCGGGCAGCCTGCGGCCGCCCTCCACGTCTGCCCGCCGCACCCCGTCGGCCGCCATCGGGAGGGGCGACCGGTGAACACGGGCTTCGACGAGCGCACCGGCCCCGACGCCGGCCCCATCCCGAACACCCTCGAGGTGTTCATCCGCACGAACTTCCGCACCTGGCTCCGCGTCGCCATGACCATCCTGCGCAGCAGGGAGGACGCCGAGGACGCCGTCCAGAACGCCCAGTTGACCATGTACCGGCGCTGGGACAGGATCCTGAACCTCGCCACACCCGACGAGATGCGCGCTCTGGCCATCAGCATGGTCAAGGACAGCGCGATCGACGCCGCCCGGGCCCGCACCCGCGAGACCAACAAGGTCTCCCGCTACGCCGTGCTCGGGGAAGTCCCCGGGGACCAGCCCACCCCCCTGGGCGACGAGGTGCTCGACCGTTCCGGTGTGAGTTCTCATTGGATGTGATGTAGCTGGTTGCTTCTGAGCTGGGCTTCGTTGCTTGGATTGAGAAGCTGTTCGGCGCGCAGCGAAGGGTAAGTTGCTCTCTGAGCTGCGCTGTTTCATGTTGGATGAGTGGGCGTCAAGTTTATTGAGAATTCAGGCCCGTGCAGGAGCGCTGCTCCTCGGTTCTGGGCTCGTCGGCCGCGGCTCGTCGCTCCAGCGCCTCCATCTCGCGCCAGAACATGCAGTCCACGTCCTTGCCGGGCAGGCCGAGCGACTCATCACCGAGGGCCCGGAACCGGCGCACAGCGGTGGCGCACAACTCGGTGAACGGTTGAGTGATGGGAGCGCAGAGCAGTGGATCTCGTCGTCGGCGGGGGAGTTCATGTCGGGCAGGTTGGAGGGCTGGGCCGGTCAGCGGCGACACGGGCCGCGCTTGCGGAGGACGGTCTGCTGTCCTGTCGGTGGGGCTGCGGCCCCCGCTCGTCGGGTTCTGGGTACCGGGGTCGCCTATGTCCTGTGGGTTCTTGAACCGAGCTTGGCCGGTTGGACGCGCAGGGGGTGCCTGGTTCGGGCAGGGACGGGGAAGTAGGTTGTCAGGCAGGCTGGCGTGTTGGGGGCGTTGTGGAGGAGAGCGAGTTCAATGAGGCGGTGGCTCGACGGATCCGTCAGGCGCGGGTGCGTGCCGGGGTGACGCAGGAGTACGTGGGCAGGCGTGTGGGACTGTCCCGCGGCTCGATCACGAACATCGAGTCTGGGACGCAGTCGCCGCCGTTGTACCGGTTGGCGCTGATCGCTTCGGCGCTGAACGTGGAGCCCGCGGACCTGCTGCCGTCGATGCAGCCCGACGAGGTGTCCGGCCTGCCGGCCCGGCACGCGGCCGATGTCGCCGCCGTGTGGGCCCAGGCGGCGAAACTGAAGGACGGTCATGGCGAAGGCTGACCTCGCGGCGCGTGAACTGCTCGAAAAGTTCCAGGTCCGCACTCCGCCGGTCGATCCCGTCGCACTGGCCGAGCGCCTGGGCGTCCTGGTGGTGCCGCAGAAGCTGGACGACGACGTCTCGGGCATGCTCCTGCGCAAGGACGGCAGCTGTGTCATCGGCGTCAACCGGTCCCACAGCGCCGAGCGGCGCCGTTTCACGGTGGCCCACGAGCTCGGGCACCTGCGGCTGCACGAAGGACGTCCGCTGATCCTGGACACGGACACGCGGGTGAACTACCGCAACATGGTGTCGAGCATGGCCACCGACCGCGAAGAGATCGACGCGAACCGCTTCGCTGCCGCGCTGCTCGCTCCGGAGGCCATGGTCCGGCAAGCAGTCCGGTCTGTGGGTTTCCGTACTGCGGAGGAACTGGTGCGCGTCCTGTCCGGCCGTTTCCAGTTGAGCGAGATCGCTATGACCTACCGCCTGATGAACCTGGGCATCGTGTCCGGGCCGGCGTGGTAGAGACGCTTCTGCCGGTTTCCCCGCCGGGTGCTCGGACGAGAGTGCGGCCGCACCGAGCGTCGTGAAGAACTGTTGCACAGTCAGAACTTTTGCGGCACAACGATGTCAGGGAAACTGACCTTCGTAAAAGGTATTGTGCCAGCCTGCTCGGCCGTGTAACAGTGGTACAGCAGGGAGTGAACCGCTCTCCTGCGATCGAGGTGGGTCCTGCGCCGTGTGATACCGGCTGCCGCCTCGCAGGGCTGTACCGAGTGCACGCGCCCGGCCGTGAGCCGGGCACCGCTGGCCGGACAGCACCTCCCGACAACACACCTTGTGCAGCTTCACACGCCGTTGCCGCCGATGCGCACCCCAAAATCCGCAGGTGCACGCCCGCATACGGCTGCTGCGCCGACAGCGAGGCGTGAACTGCCGCGGCCGACAGGCCATGTGTCCGCTCGTGCCGCCAATCGGTGCCTCGTTGCCCTGTCCTGACCGTGTTCGTCGCCGTTCCTGGACGAGGCCGACATGCGCCCTTTCGAACGCCGCTTCCGCTGTGCCCCGCTCTAACCGCCACTGACCCCTGAAAGGAACAGACCCGTGCAACACGCCAGCAGCTTCCGCACCTTCCTGCGGGAGACCGTCAACCTCAGCAAGGCCAAGCTCGACATCCTCGACAGCCGAGTCGATTCCGTCTACCAGGCACTCCAGGGCGACGCCGAACTCGGCCCCTTGATCCTCGGCAAGGAGCCCCAGGGATCGTGGGCGCACCACACCATCATCAACCCCGTCGGCGACAAGGAGTTCGACGCCGACTTCATGCTTCACCTCACCGAGGTGCCGGAGTGGGCCGACAGCCCGAAGACCTACATCGACAAGGTCTACGGTGCCCTCCACCGGCACAGCGTGTACGGGAAGATGCCTCACACCCGCAAGTGCCGCTGCGTGCAGTTGAAGTACGCCAACTTCATGCACGTCGACATCGTCCCTCACCTGTTCCTCGCGGACGGTCGGGAGGTGATCGTCAACCGCGACGGCAACTGCTGGGAGGAGACCAACCCCGAAGGCTTCACCGCCTGGATGCGGGAGAAGGACAACATCGCCGAAGGCAACCTCCGCAAGGTCGTCCGGCTGATGAAGTTCCTGCGGGACCACAAGGGCTCATTCACCGGAACCCGGTCCATCATCCTCACCACCCTGCTCGGCGAACGCGTCAGCCAGGCCACGGCCCTGGCACACCCCGGCTGCTACGGCAACGTGCCCACCGCGTTGCTGACCATCGTCGAGGACCTCGACCTCTGGCTGCAGGCTCGCCCCGACAAGCCCTCCATCGCCGACCCCTCCGGTTCCGGGGCCACCTTCGACCGCCGCTGGGGCCAGGCCACCTACAACTACTTCCGCGCCCGCATCCACACCCACGCCCAGGAGATCCGCGCCGCCTACGACGAGCAGGACCCGGACAGGAGCGTGAGGTTGTGGCGGAACCTGTTCGGAGACTCCTTCCCCTCCCTGCCGGGCACCTCCTCGTTGTCGGCGGCTTCGAAGTTCGCCGCCGCGACGCTGCTCACCACGGCCGCGCGTCCCGGGCGCGCGGGATGACCAAGCGCAGGCACCGCCCGGGGAGCCCCAACGACTGGCAGCGCCGACAGTTGGCCGAACTCAAGACGCTCGCGGACAAGCACCCCGGGGAGGTGCGGATGCCCGGCAGGCCCCGCACCAGCCCCAGCGGCCGCGTGGCTGTCACGGTCCACCTCCGCACCGCGGACATTGCGCACTCGCCGGGCGGCCTGCGGCTGGCCGACACCGAGGAGTTCCTGCTCGTCCTTCCGCCCGAGCCCCTGGCCCCGCCCGAAGTGCTCACCCTGGACTACCGCTTCGCCGGCGCCCCTCATGTCCTGCAGGGAAACCGCCTGTGCCTCTATCTCGACCCGGCCCGCGAATGGGACCCCTGTGCGGGCATCACGCCCGTCGTGAACCGGCTGTGGCAGTGGCTCACCGACGCGGCGGCCGGGAAGTTCGACGCCGACACCGCGCTCTACCACGCCGTCGGCGGCGTCCTCCACAGCACGCCCGGCACTCCCACCGTCGTCGTGCGCGAGCCGGTGGCACCCGGCCGCGCCGCCGTCGGCTGGCTCACCCCTCGCAGCAGCTACCGCCTCGACCTGACCAGCCGCCCCCAGGACGACGGCAGCCACCGGACCCCTGTCCTCACGCTGGACAACTTCCTGCCCCTGGGAGCGGGCGATACCCTGGCGGACCTGCTGGCCTCCCTCGACCGCGCCCCCGCCGCAACGCCCCGCCCGGCAACGGAGCCCGGCCCCGTTGCCCGAGCCCTGCTGACAGCGCTGGCCGCCAGCGCCCTGCGCAACCCCGAAGGCACCGCGCAGCACTTCGTCCTGGCAATCCCGCACCCCGCGACGCCCCGCTCGCCCCTATTCCTCCTCGCCGGGCGCCTGCCGTCCGGACCGAGCGACCTGCTGCGCCGACTCGCCGACCGCCTGACGCCACGCCACCTGGATAACCTTCCTGCCGAGTTGGGTGGCGCCGCCATCGAATGGTGCTACCTCTCCGACGAACGCCCGGCCGTCACCACCCGACGCGACGCACACCGTCCCGTCCGCGCCTTCGAAGGACTCCACATCCACGTCTGGGGATGCGGCGGTATCGGCTCGTGGGCAGCTGAGCTGATGGTCCGCGCCGGAGTCTCCCGCCTCACCCTCAGCGACTCCGCGCGGGTCACCGGCGGCCTCCTCGTGCGGCAGAACTACGCCGAGGAACACATCGGCATGCCGAAGGCCCGCGCCTTGGCCCAGCGCTTGGCCGGCATCCGGGACGACGTCGCCATCGACGTGGCCCCGCAGCCCCCCTCGCCCGAACTCCTGGAGGCGGCGGACCACGCCGACCTCGTCCTCGACGCCACCGTCAGCGTGAGCGTCGGCCGCTTCCTCGACCACCTCGCACAGCGCCCGCAACGCAGAGCCTTACTGGCCCAGTTGGCCGTGGACACCCGCAGCGCGTCCCTCGGAATCCTCACCCTCGTCGCCCCCGGCACCGCCAGCGGCCCCAGCGTGGTCGACCAGACCGTCGGCCGGCGTGTCCTGGCCGCACCGGACCTCGAGCCCTACCACTGCCTGTGGACCGAACCGGCGCCCGGGGACGAGCTCCGGCCGGTCCGCGGCTGCTCCGTACCCACCTTCCACGGCTCCGCCGCGGACCTCATGGCGACGACCGCCGCTCTGGTCAACCTCCTGGGCGTGCAGATGCGCCACCCGGTCTCCGGGACCCACCTGTGCGCCCAGCCCCACACCGGAGTCGACCCCGCGCACCGGTTCATCGCCCACGAGGAGTCGGCACGGCAGGGATGGTGAACCGGAGCACCGTGCCGCATCAGCCGGTGGCCGGGCCGACCTCCAGCGTGGGCACGTACTGCCCCGCGAGCCTTTCGTAGATGACCAGTTGGGGGTGTACCTGAGGGTGGTGCGTGCGTCCCAGCGTCACCGCCGCGGACATCGGGACGGCCGGTAGGACGTGCAGGCGCCGCAGAGTCTTCGCCTCGATCTCCAAGCTCGCCAGAAACCGTCTGATGGTGTGCTCCAGCGACTGCAGGGCAGTCTGCTGCCGCAGGATGTCCGGGTGCGTCGGTGCGTTGACCGGGCTGATCTCGTAGCGGCGCAGAGTGGCGAGGCCGCTCGGAATCTCGCGTCGGGCAATCGTCCCGGAGACGTTCATGACCACCACGGCCTCTTCCCCGGCCGGCACGTCCTGGTCCACGTGCACCGTGAACTCCGTCGTGGGGCCGTCCTCCAGCGGCCAGATCCACGACTGCTCGTGGCGGTGGCGCTGGTACACGTCCGTTGGCACGGTGTCGTCCAGCAGGGAACCCAGGTGGACGAGCAGGGGCAGGCGTGCGAACCCGAAGACGCTGACGTGCTGCACGGTGCCGCGGTCGATTCCTGCCCGTAGCTGATTCTTGATCACCTCGTTGATGGCCCTGGTCGCGTACCGGTAGTAGCTGCGGCTCTCGGCAGCGGCAGACCGCGCGTCCTGCGATGGGGCGCAGTACTCGCCGGGCAGGTGCCGCAGGTCGACCTCGACCCCATGGCGGGAGTAGGACTCGAGGAACAGCGGGAAGCGGGAGAGTGCGGTCACGGCGTCCACGGCGGCGCTCCGTGACAGCTCCACGGCCTGGCCGTGCACCGATCCCACCACTCGGACCACTGTGGTGGCGCGATGCGGGCCCAGCCCCGTCACATGCCGGATGCGGTCCTCGTGCTCCAGCTTCAACCGGCGCAGCCGCTCGACGGTGAAGACGTCCAAGGCGCCCTGCGCGTCGATCTCGGCGTGCTCGTCGGCGCACAGCAGCATCAGGTTGTCCGCACTGTCGCGAAGATCGGGATTCAGCGGATGCCCGCCCCGTGGCGACCGCGCATCAGTGCTCTGCCCGACGATGTGCGCCATCTCGCCCAGGTTCAGAGTGCGCCATGACAAGGATCCTTCCAGTAGGTAGGCGTTGCACAGCGCGCACCGCCCCCCGCTGCGAACCCATACCTCCAACCGGTCCCGGATGGGAAGAGTCTTCCTCCGGTGTGCCGGGCGACCCCCGCTCAACTTCCCCGCCTTTGCCGTCCCCTGTTCCTGCCGGATCCGACACTAGGCGATAACTACTTTCCTATCGTACGAAGTTGACAGTCGGCGTACCGCAGTGCTCCGGCGGAGACGAAGAGTGCGCTGTCCGCGGTGCGGGACCTCCTCTACAGGGGGCCGTTTTCGTCCGCCGCGAGCAGGTCGAGGTACTGGGCGGCATCGTGGATGACATCCAGGGTGATGGCCTCGGTTCGGTCGAGGATGGCCAGTTGGCCGGCCATGCCGAGGAGCGGGGCGAGGTGCTCCATGAGGCCGTCCGTGATGTGGTAGAGCTCCTCCTGGTAGTCCAGCAGGCTTCCCGGCCGGTGGTGTCTCAGCCTCAGGCGTCCGTCGAAGGTGAGAAGGGCACTGGCCCATTCGGTGGGGTGTTCCGGGCAGCGGGGCGGTAGCCGGTTGACCCAGAGAGTGGGAACGGAGCGCTGCCGCAGAGCGGCGGTTCCGGCGGGGCGCCGCAGAGCACTGAAGCGTGCGGTACGGGCTTCGCGGAGGATGTCACTGGAACCGATACCGCTCCACAGGACGGTCAGGCCCAGTTCGTCGGCCAGGCAGTCGAAGTGGTCGAAGGTCGATTGGAGGTCTTCCGGCCGCAGCCGGTCGATTCCGTCGACGAGGCAGATCTCGGTCCGGGCGTGACGCATGACATGGAGGGCGGGACCGGTGAAGTCCTTCATGCGCTGGACGGGGCGCTGGTCGGTGTCTGGGCGGTAGAGGTCCCAGCCGAGGAAGACCGCCAGGGCTGCGGACCAGTCGGCTGCGGAGCCGGGGTCGGGCGGGGTGTTGATGCAGACGACGGGGATCCGGCTGTCGTCGACGCCCTGGCGCTTCTCCAACCGCCCCTGGTGGGCCAGGCCGATCTGGTGGAGCAGGGTGCGTTTACCGGTGCCGCGGCAGTCGCTGTCGATGGCTACGTGCGGATAGAGCGGGCGGCCGTCCTGCCCGCGGCGCAGCAGCCGCCGCGCGAGTTTCAGGCCGTTGGAGACGTCGGTGGTCTCCACGAGGCCGAGGTGGGCGTGGTAGCGGAAACGCGGGTCGTCCTCGTCGATGGCGACGTCGCCACCGGCCTCGCCGTCGACGAGAGCAGGGACGTCGGCCGGCGGGACCGGGGGAGGGGAGGGCCGGTGGCGCACGCGGGAACGCCATCCCGCCAACGTCGTCGGGGCCGCGGGTGCGAGCAGCGTTTCGGCTGGCGGCCCGCCGGCGTTCTGGGGTTTGCGTACGGGAGTCTTCACCGGCTCTCTCCTTGGGGCTCCTCGCCGTACGGCCTGTCCGATGCCTGCCGATCGATGCCGCTGACCTCCCGGCCGGGAGCGGCGGCCGGGCCGCGGTCGGGGCTGCTGGCGGTGTCGGGATCGGCGGCCGGAGGGTGGAGGCCCGGCAGGGACGCCAGGAACTCGTCGAGGCTCAGGTCCGCCTTGCCCCGGATGCGCTCCGGAGTGTCGAAGAGGTCACTGGCTGGGCGGTCGAGGGAACGGAACGGCCGCACGGAGTTCGGGTCCAGGGGCGGCATACCGGCGCCGGAGGGAGTGCGGGCAGCGGGCCGGGCAGCACGTGGCGCAGAAGACGTACGGGCAGCGGGGGGCGCAGCCGGGGCCGGCGAAGGGCCGGAAGCCGCGGTACGCAGGAGCTGCTCGGTGGCGCGGGCGATGGCAGCCTCGTTGTGCCGGGCGCCGCCGGCCGCGAGATGGGCACGCAAGCCCTCCTCCCAGGTCTCCTCGGTCCACCGGTCGCTCAGTAGCCGCCGGTGGATGAAGGGCACCTCCGTCCACGGGTCGAGGCCAGGCTCGGCCCGATGGTCGAAGAGCCAGGCGACCTCGGGATGGTTGGGGGAGTAGTGGACCTCCCAGCGCCCCTGCTGCGCGGTGATGCCGGAAGGGCCGCGGAAGGGATCCAGCCTTCCCCGGTCCAGGTTGTAGGTCCGGTTGTTGATCTGGAAGCCCTTGCGGCCGACCCGGACCCAGACGGCCGGCAGCAGCTTGCGCTCCTCCTGCGCGGTGAGGGCGACGGCCCGGTAGCCGCGCAGCGACACCATGGCTGCGTACATCTGGTTGGGAGTCAGCCGCAGGCCGGGGGTGAAAGGGCTGCGCAGCGCCCCGTGGGGGGTCTGCTGCCAGCGGAGGACCACCCACTGCTCGAACAGGTCCTGGAGCTGGGCGATGGTCCACAGGGGCTGCTTGCGCACACGTTTGCCGCGCAGATCCAGGCGGTGGTGGGTGTAGGAGGCCAGGTACTGGCTGAAGCCGGTCTTTACCGCCCGCATCGCGCGTTCGACGACCGCTTTGTCGGCACCAGTGCGCAGCCGCGCCTCGCGCACCTCGATGCCAAGGCTGTGGCAGGCACGGGTGAAGTCCGCCGAGATGTAGGGCGATCCGTGGTCGATGACCACGGTCTCGGGTTTGATGACGGGCCGTGCGGCGGCGCCCGCGAAGCGGGCATCGGCGGCCAGCAGGTCCTCGAAAGGGAGGCTGGATCCTTCCATGAACGTCTCGGGCGCCCAGCCCGGCCGTGCGGGCAGCGGCGCCGTGGCCTGGGCGAGGACCTGCATCGTGTCGAAGGAACGGGTGGCGCGTCCGCCTGCCCAGCGCCCCTTCCGACCGGCACCGAGGCGCTTGGGCACGATCAGGGACGCGATGATGCTGCGGGTGGCCACGTCGATCGCGATGGTCAGCTCCACCGAGATGGCCCGGCCGCTGTCGTCGAGGACGAGAACGTCCAGTCCGGTGGTGTCGATCTGGACCAGCTCTCCCGGCCAGCGGGCAAGGATCGCCCGCCGGTAACCAGGATGCTGCGAGACAGGGGCGGAGGGCGCCACGTGCCTTTCTGCGGCCCTGTGGGCGTTGTCCGCGGTGATGCCCATGCGCCCCAGCAGCCGGTAGAGCGTCGCCGGGCTGTTCACCAGGCCACGGGCGGTCTTCGGATCGGCCAGCAGGTCGCCGTGGCGGACCTTGACGGCCTGTTCGACGCGTTCGATGAGCCGCGACAGCGTTCCGGGGGACCGGCCGCTGGCGGCCTCCTCCCCGAGGATCTCCCACACGATCTCGACGACGCGCACATCGACGCGCCCGTGCGGGGTGGCAGCACGCAGACTGCGCCTGTCGACCAGGCCCATCAGGCCCTCCCTGCGCCAAGCGGCGCACTTGCGCTCCACGGTGGTCGCCGACACCGGCATCCCGGCGAGAGTCAACTGCTCGGCCTTGGCCCGGTAGCGCTGGCGCAGCGTTCGGTGCCGCGGATCGAAATCGGGCCTGGGGACAGTAGTCGCGGCAACGTTCGGGGCCTGTTGGTGCAGGACCTCCTTGACGTGCTTCTCCCACATGAGGGCGTCCTTGCGTACGTCCTTCGCGAGGGCACGGAACTCGGCGGAGCGGTCGGGCAGGGTGCTGCGCCGCGCCGCACGGTCCACAACGGCGAAGTCACCGGCGGAGGTCACTGCTGTCTGCAGGATGATCAGGGGATCCGCGTCGGGCGTCGCAGGGACGGCATCGAGGAACAGCCGGGGCCCGTGGAAGGCGGTGACCTGCCAGGTGGAGCCGCGGAAGCGGATGGTGTCGCCCAGCGCGATGCTGTCGGCCGCCGCAGGCGCACCGTCGGCCACCGGCCGCGGCCCGCTCATGCGGTTTCCGTGACGGCCCAGGCCGTTGATGCCGGGGTGAGGAGCACACCGGTATCGATGTGCAGACGTCCGGCCCAGATGAGGTGATAGGCGAGATCGATCCCCTGATGCAACGGCAGCCCGGACGCCCCCACCCCCGAGCGGATGGTCCGCGGCGAGACGAACTGCCGTACCAGCAGGTCCTCCTGCCCCTCGGAGAGCCAGCGCGGGCTGCGAGCGGCGTAGAGCAGAGCGAGGTTGTCCAGTTCCACCCCGCTGGGCGGCTCCACCACCCCCACCTGCCAGCCTGCCGCCCCCGCGGCGACCGCCAAGACCTCCTGCGCCTCCCACCACGCCTCGCCCGGCTGCTCCGGCCGCACACAGATCACCTCCCGGCGCCCGGCCCGCAGCGCCACGAACGCCGGCCGCAGAGTGCGAAGGCGACCGTCGCGGCTCCACCGCAGTTCCATCGCCCCCGCGCTACGCAGCCCCACCGCAGGGTCGCGGTCCAAGACCATCGCACAGCGCTGCTGGCGCAGCGAACCGCAGGACAGGGACTGGTCGGTCGCGGACGCCCACACGGTGGTGACGAAGGACTTTCGCCCCGGGTAGGCGACCTGGGCATCCAGGGACGGCAGTTCCTCGAACGCGACATCGCCCGCCTCAACCACAGGAAGTTCGCAGCGCCGCCCGAACCGGTCCAAGAACCCCACTGCGATCTCGGCCGCGCCAACCGGGGCACTGCACACGCGCACTCCCTGCAAGACGACTCCGTACGGACACACCCCATGTGTCCCTGCGCAGGATCTCCCACCGTCCGCCCAGCCGGCGGAAGTTCCCGGCGGCAACCACCCGATCGTGGACATAACCGCATCCGCGTACGAAACCCAAGCCCCGGGAAGAAACGCTCAGACCCTCTCGGACAGATCCGTCCACTCCCACGGCAGACAGGTACTGCTGCTCGTCGGCTCCTCATCGCCCTGATGGACCAGAGCGGTGACCGGCAGCGAAACCCTGCGGCCAGCCCCGTCCCTACCTGACGCGAGAATGCATCTGCGATGCCTGTCCAGCCACTCAGCCACCGGAACCCGCCACACACGAGAGGGCAGTGCCAGCGACCGCGCCACCTCCGACAGATCGCCCAACAAACGGGACTCCGCCCCGACCCACGGCCCGTCCGCCTGCACGGCGCGCTGCCGCTCGTAGCGCAACAGCGCCCTGGCCACCCGCACCGCCTCCGGGTAGACCACCAGCCACGCCGTCTCCGCGTTCTGCACACCCAACCCGGCCAGCTCAGCCCTACCCACCCACTGCCGCACGCCAGGCATGCTGCGCCACCACCAGCCGACGATGGCGAAGGCGTCGGCCGAAAGAACGACCCCGGTGGGACCGAAGCGCCGCTCGAGGCGGCCTCGTACGTGGTGGGCCCGGACCGACTCCGGCAGCCGGGACAGGTCCACCCCGCCCGGCTTGCGCTGGTAGATGTGAGTGAACCGGCCGTGCCGCTCGCAGATCCTCCACCGCTCCCGCGACACCTGCCACACCTCGCCCCACCCTCCGCTCCGCGCAGCCGCGCACAACCCGCAGGCCGGCACCAGGTAGCGGTCCAGCGGCCGCCACGGCCACTGCCACCGAGCCTGCTCACCGGGCAGGAGATGCACTTCCCGCAGATGGGGCAGCGCCCACCTCAGCCGCCTTGCGGGGAGGGACAGCATCGCGGCGAGCCGGTCCGCAGCCGACGCGCTCAAGAACACCTCGGCCAGATGGGGAGGCAAGGCGCCCTGCCCTGCACCGTCGCCCAGCTCCGAGAGGAGAAAGTCCACCCCAACCCCTTGGATGCCGGCCACCCGCCACAGGAACGAGCAGTTCGACTCGTCGGCCACGAACCGGACCGGCAGGTACGGCAGACTTCCCGCCCCCATCCCCTCGCCCTCCTCGTATCGCGTGGACATCCGACAGCACCTGCACCCAGCGCTCCGAGCGGCAACCTGCCGCCTGCTCTGCCTAGACGCTCTCCCACCTGAGCGCGGGGCTCTTCGCGCAAGGTTCAGCCCACCGGGTGGCCCATTCCCGTAAACGGCCACGCATTTCCCAGCGCTCAGCATCCTGGTCGAGAACCCCTACCCAGGCCCCGGGAGCCGCGGCGTGCCGCACGAACCGTCCTCCGAACGCCTCGCCAGCGAACTGTGGCCGCGCCAACGCGATGCGGCGGACTGCGTCCTGAACGCCTTCGCCATGGGCTACGAACGCCAACAGGTCCACATGGCCTGTGGAACAGGCAAGACACACCTCGCCGTCCACGTCGCACACGAGATCGTCCCGGACAGCCGAAGCCTCACCGTCATGCCCACCCTGGAACTGCTCAACCAGACCGCCCGGGTCTGGTACACCTCCGGCCGCCCCGGACGCTACATCGGCCTGTGCTCGGAGGAGCGCACCAGCGAAGCCGCCCTCGACAACGTGATCACCATGACGGGCGACGCCCAAGCGCTCGCCACCCTTGTACGCACCACGGACGGGCCCGTCAGTGTCTTCGCCACCTACGCCTCACTGCCCAAGATCGTCGAGGCGCACCGGTTCCACATGCTGCCCCGCTGGGACATCGCCGTGGTCGATGAGGCCCACCGCACCGCTGGCGCCCTGGGCAAAGCATGGGCGGTCATCCACGACAACGACGCCATCCCCGCGCGCCACCGGCTCTACCTCACCGCCACGCCTCGCCTCTGGAACAGCAGACGGGGCATCACCATCGAGCCCGTCGCCTCCATGGACGACATCTCCCTCTACGGACCCGTCGCCTACCGGTACTCGCTGGCCGAGGCCATCCACGAAGGCCGACTCGCCGACTACCGCATCGTGGCACCGGAGATCCACGACCCGCAACTGCGGGCCTTCCTGGCCGGACGCAACCGTTCCCGAACCCCTCAGGCCGACGCCATGCGGGTCGGAGCAGCTCAACTGGCCCTCATCAAAGCCCGCGAGGACCACGGCATCCGCCGGGCTGTGGTCTTCAGTCGCAGCATCGCCCAGAGCGAAGTGTTTGCCCAGACTCTGCCCGAAACCGCTGCGGCTGTCCCCGGTAGCCATGCCGACGGCCTCTGGGCCGCCAGCATCCACTCCCACCAAAGCCGCCACGAACGTAGGGAGCGCCTGGCCAGGTTCGCCCGACCGCCGTACCCCGCTGCCCCTGGCGCGCAGGCCGACCTCAACGTGCTGTGCAACGTCCGCCTGTGCGTCGAGGGGGTCGACTTCCCTCTCGCCGACGCCGTGCTCTTCGCCGACCCCAAGCAGAGCACGATCGACATCGTCCAAGCCATCGGCCGCGCCCTGCGCATCGGCCCCGGCATGAACAAGATCGCCACACTCGTCATCCCCGTGCTCTTCGGCCCGGGACAGGGCGCCGAAGAAGCCACATTCGGCACCCCGTACCACCTCCTGCACCAGGTCATGATCGCTCTCAAGGCATACGACGAACACTTCTTCCACCGCCTCCCCGTCAACGGCACACCGCTGCTGCTGCCTGCGCCGGTCTCCGTCGTCCGACCCGAACGCGTCCGGGAGATCGCCCCTCACCTGATGCTGCGGGTCATGGACCCCGAACCCGATGTCTGGGAAACCGGCATGGCCAACGCCCAGCGCTTCTTCGAAGCGCACGGCCACCTGAACGTCCCCAGCAACTACGTCGCACCCGACGGCTTCCACCTCGGATGCTGGCTCGGATACCAACGCGCCCTCAAAGCCGCAGGCAACCTCTCCGCACCCCGCGCGGCAGCCCTGGCCACCTGCAACATGGTCTGGGCGCACGCCAAGGACAGCACCGAGTCCTACCTGGAGACCGCCCAGGACTACGCACACCGGCACGGCCACCTGGTCCCGGAACCCGCACTGACCCACCAGGGCCGGCCTCTGGGGCAGTGGCTCGCCCAACAACGGGACCAGGACGACGCCGGCGCCCTCCCCGTTCCCTACCGGCGCGCACTGGAGAGCATCGACCCGTGGTGGAACCCTTCCTGGCCCCGGCAATGGCAGCGCATGTGCGCAGCCGCGCGCACCCGCAAAACGGCCCTCAACCTCTCGCCCGGACCGCTGCCGCGCGACGCAGACACCCTCACCCGGTGGCTGGACGAACAGTTCGACCTCTTCCCCGCCCTCGCCCGGGGCCAGCGCAACCAACTGGCTGCCCTGCCGCTGCAGGACGACCCGCTCGCCCTCGGCCTCCGCCACCCGGCCGACACCCAAGCCGCCACCCACGCCCAGGGCCTCCGCGCAGCCCGGCGCTTCTTCCGCGCCCGTGGGCACCTGCGCGTTCCCGCCGACTGCACCGACAACCACCATGGCTACCTCTTCTTCCTCGGCCAGTGGATCGAAGAGTTGCGCGTCAAGGCCGCAGCGGGCCTCCTGAGCGAGGAAGAGACCGATTCCCTCGACGTCCTCTCGATGGAATGGACCCTCCCCGCCGACAGGGAGGACGACCCGGCCACTGCCCCCGACAACCCCGCAGGGACCCAAGCCGGGAACGACCAAGCTGGGGAACCGGAGCAGGAGACCACCGAGTACACCGACAAGCCCTGGCGCCACCTCTGGGTGACAGACGCGGACCGCATGCCCGCCGCAATGGCCGACCTCGTCCTCCATGGCGGCGGACGCATCCTGATCGACATGCCGGCCGGATCAGGCAAGACCACCGTGGCCGCAGTGACGGCCGACCGGACCCAAGCCCGTGCCTGCCTGGTCCTCGGCCCCGACCCTGCCTACCTGCGCCACGTGATCAAAACCTGGAGCACGGTGCGTCACAGGGCCATCGCGGCCGTCAACCTTCACCTGCCCGGCGGGGGCAAGAAAGCCGCCCGACTGACCAGCGCAGCCCAACTCGCCCAATGGGCCGACCAACAGCCCGCAGAACTCCTCGTCGTCGCCCGCTACCAGGACGCCGGACTCATCGCCCAGAGCCACCTCGAACACCATCTGAAACCCTGGGACCACCTCGTCGTCGAAGACGCCCACCGCACCGCCGAAGGAGCCATCGGCCCCGACCACCCCCACGCACTGATCCACCACGACGACGGCATCCTCGCCTACAACCGCCTCTACCTGACGGCAACCCCCCGCATCCCCCACGAACTGCCCCTGCCCACCAGCAGTGCCACAGAGCCACCCTGGGCCGTCGACATGACCGCCCAGGAAATCTTCGGAACCCACCACAAATCAGTGAAACGGCGCGCACTCGTCGACGACGACCTGCTCAGCCCCTACCGCGTGGTCCGCACACAAGTCCCCGAACAACCCAACCGATGGCGCGCCCAAGCCATCGGCCTCGCCCGCGTCATCGAACACCACACGCTGCGCCGAGTGGTCGCCCTGCTCGAGAGCCCGAAGGAAGCACAGGAGTTCGGCTGCCAGTTGGCCGTCCAGATGCTTGACGCGGAGATCCGTGTCCCCTCGGACCGGCCTTCGCAGCGCCGGCACAACCAGCCGGTGATCCACTGCCAGACCATGAGGCACCCGATGCCGCCCGACATCGACGCCCTCGCCCTCCCCTCCGATACCTACACCACGATGGACCTGGTCAACGCACTCTCTCCCGTAATGGGACAGCATGTGGAACGCGCCGAGCAGACGACGATCATCGTGCCCGAGCCCTTCACGCCCCCGGGGACGCAGGAGCCGGAACGCCCCGCCGTCATGCGGCGCATCGCCGCAGCTCTGTGGGCCCACGACCCCGCTCGATCGGCGCCGCAGGGGACAGAAAAGGCCTGAGCTTGGCTCTGCCAGAGCCCCGCAACCGGGCCGCTCCAGGAAATAGACCTCGGCCACCAACTCCAGCAGGTACTGCGCCACCCGTTCCGCCTCGCCCCCCTTGGTCACGAACCACCATCAGCACCCCGCCCGAATGGGAGACTTGCTGTTCGTGACCGCTACTCCCCACCCTCTGGTCCCGGCTGCTGCTCCACTCGACGCGCCACGCCGTCGGCCGCGTGCGGACCAGGCGGCGGCTATCGCGGCTGCGGCGCGGCAGTTGCGCCGTGCGGGATCGCGGGCGACGGTGGTGTCCGCGTGTGGGACGGGCAAGACGCTGATCGGAATCCGGGTCGCCGAGGAGGTCGGGGCCCACCTCACGATGGTGGTGCTGCCGACGAAGGACCTCGCCGTGCAGACTGCCCTTGCGTGGCGCACGGACCGGCGCCGCGAGCCGATGGTCCTCATCTCCTCGATGGACGCCACCGCGAGCACTGCCCTGCAGACGGCGAACGTGGCCGGCACCGGCGACTTCACCATCCTGGCCGGCCTGATGCACACCCGCCCCCGCCTGACGGTATTCGTCCTCTACGACAGCCTCCGCAAGATCACCGAAGCCCAACAGGCCCGCCACGCACCCGCGTTCGACCTCGCGATCATGGACGAGGCCCACCGCATCACCGGCCACCACGACAAGCAGTGGGCAACGGTCCTCGACAACCAGCTCATCAAGGCCGACCGCCGCCTGTTCCTCACCGCCACCCCTCGCCTGTGGGAGAGCCCTGACCTCACCGCGGACCCCGACGCCACCCACCGACCGCGCCGACGCCGCACCACCACCCGCCAGACATCGATCGACCCCAGGTTGATCAACTCACTCGACAACACCCACCTCTACGGCCCCACCGTCCACCACTACCCCCTCCACCAGGCCGTCGAGGACGGCGTCATCGCCGACTACCGCATCCTCGTCCCCACCATCACCAACACCGACCTCCACAGGCGCCTCCATACCGACACCACCAGCCTCCAAACCGACAACACCCGATCCGGCGACACCCAGCCGAATGACGCCGCAGCGGGCACCGCCCTGCGCACCACCGCACTGCACCTCGCCATCCACAAAGCCATGGCCGAACACCAACTCCACCACGTCCTCGTCTACTTCAACGAAGTCGCCGCCGCCCGCGACTTCACCCGCGAATACCCCCACACCCTGCGCCGCCTCCCCCCAGAGCTGCGTCCCACCACCATGCCGAGCGTCCTGCACATCAACGGCGACGACCTGCCCGACGAACGCCAAGCCACCCTGCAGGCATTCACCGCAGCACCGGCCGCGATCCTCACCAACGCCAAAGTCCTCACCGAAGGTGTCGACAGCGGAGCCATCGACGCCGTCGTCATCGCCGACACCACCCGCAGCATCGTCCGCTGCGTCCAAGCCCTCGGCCGCGCCCTACGCAAACCCGCTGGCACCGACAAGCTCGCCCACCTGATCATCCCCGCCTACATCCCCCAAGGCGCCGACCCCACCGACATCCTCGGCACCCCCTACGAACCCGTCTGGGCGATCGCCACCGCGCTGCGCAGCCACGACCACCGCATCGCCGAACGGCTCCCGAACCGCGCCAACCGGCTGCCGGGGGAGGTGCGCGAACTGGTCAAGCGCCGCTGGCGCTTCGACTACGACATCCACCCCGAGGCGATCGCCCGGGCGATGGACCTCATCTCCTTCGACCCCGCCCGCATCAGCACCCGACCCCGCCTCAAAGGCCTCGCCTCCGCCCAGGCCTACCGCGACGAGCACGGCCACCTCGCCGTCCCCCACGAGTACGTAGATTCGTACGGCTTCACGCTAGGGGAGTTCATCTCCGGCCAGCGCTCCGCCTACCACCGCGGCGAACTCCCACCCGAGTGGATCGCCGAACTCGACGCCCTCGGCATGATCTGGAGCGTTCCCGACGCCCAGTGGCAGGCCAACCTCACCACCGTCACCGCCTACCACCAGCTCACCGGCCACCTCGCCATCCCCGCCACCGACCCCGGCGGACGCTTCCTCGCCGAACAACGCGCCAAAGCCGCCCGCAGCCACCTCACCTCCGAACGCATCGCCGACCTCGAGCGCATCGACCCCCACTGGCGCCTGCCCCACGGCCCCGACTGGCACCGCAAATACGCCACCCTCCACACCCACCTACGCGCCGGGAACGACCCCGCAGCCCTCCACCCCGACAGCGTCCTCGCGGGCATCAAGATCGGCCCCTGGCTGCAGCGCCAACTCACCCACTGGGCCGACCTCGACCCCGATCAGCAACACCTGCTCGCCGAGATCGGCCTCACCCCGGCCACCAACCCCCTCCGCCCCCCGGCCCGCGCCCGCCGGACCTTCCGCCAGAACACCGCCCTCCTCGAAGCCTTCCTCGTCCGCGAGGAGGGCCGGCTCCCCGAAGCCCGCGAGAGCGTCACCGTCGACGGCGAGAAAATCGCGATCGGCGCCTGGCTCGCCAAAGCCAGGAGCAGAGCCCGCAGCGGCACCCTGAAGGCCGAAGACCGGGCGGCGATCGCCGGCCTCCTCGGCGACGAATGGGCAGCCACCCCGGACACCGCCTGATCCGGCCCACCCGACGATTCGCGGACCGTCACGCTGCTCGTGCACGATGCGCGGCGCTCGTGCCGCCATCGGGCGGTGAGGGCGTCGGGCTGGGCGGGGCCCAGGACGCGGGTGCGGTCGAGGACCAGTCGGGCAACTGGGGCGAGGGCGCTCTCCCGCCGACGATCCCGTGTCGGCCGAAGGCTTCCACACCCAACTCGAGCGGCCTTTCCAGTAGAACGCGTCGGCAATTGACGTCAAAACGCGCAAGGCGTTCCCGCAGTCGTTCCGGACGCCACGCCCGGCTGAGTCCGGGGCGTCCCGGTCATCCCCGGACCGACGTGCTCCCGGACCTCCCGTCGCCCACCGGAGCCCGGTCACACCCGCAGCTCCAGGAACTGGCCGGGCCAGGCGGCGATCGTCGCCCGCGTAACAGTCCACCCGCAACACGGCGCGGCCCCTGTGGCGGGTCTCCTCGACCGCGTCGGCAACCAACGCGGCACCGACGCCGGAGCCGGAGTGCTCGCGGGAGGTGACCAGCAGACGCAGGTACAGCTCCGGTTCGGCGATTGGGGTGGCGTACGCGGGGACGAGCTCGGAGAGCACGCAGGCGCCGAGCAGGGTGCCGTCCGCGCTCTCGGCGAGCCGAGGCAGGAAGCCCTCGGTGAAGTAGTTGCGCACCTGCTCGACCCGTCCGGGAACCGAGCTGAACGGCCGGTCGCCCCACTGGCCGGTGCGGCCGAGCGAGGAGAGCCAAGCCACGGCCTCGTCGAGCAGGCGGATGACTTCGGGGACGTCGTCGGCGGTACCGGTGCGGATCTTCATGCCCCCGGTCTACCGGGTCACCGAGGAAGGCATGAGGCCTTTCGCACCCGAACCCACCCGACCCAGTGAGCCCCCAGGACACCGCGCCCGGCCTGCACTGCGCCCTCCAGGGCACTGCGCCCTTCAGGGCACTGCTTCCGGCATGGCCCACCGCCCCCGGCCGGATGGCATGGCCGCGGGCCGCACCGACACCCCGACGGCAGTACCGTGACCCACCGCCGACCGCGTCACCGCCACCCCTAACGGAGTCGAGGTCCATGCCCCACGGCCCGCCCCGAACTACGCGTGGACACCTGCGGTGACGCCTCGACGTCCGCGCCCGGTAGGGCCGCCCGAGCCGCTGCTGTCGAAGCTCGGTCACACGCGATCACCCCAGAGCCTCCTTAACCGTGGATCCCGGTTGAGGAGGCAGCCCTCGCCCGATCGGCGCGTGGTGCCGTACCGGGCCACTTGACCTGAGATCAGTTGGTGATGTGGTACCGGCTCTGCCCGATGACGGTTTGGCGCAGGCGGGTGGTGAAGTCGGCGCTGCGGGCGATGCGGTCGACGCCGCCGGCTTTGTTCTGCCGCAACGCCGCTTTGAAGACGCCGTCGAGGGTGGTGGCCATGCGTTCCATCAGTTCGTTGTCGAGGTGGGCCAGGTCGATGTTGAGCAGATCGCGGGTGGTGGGTTGGCGTAGCCGGGTGAGGGTGTGGGCGGACATGCAGGCCATCGGGTACAGCCAGTTCTCGACCGTCTCGCCCAGCAGCGGCCGGTCCTGGGCGTAGTCGGTGAGGAAACGGCGCAGCGTGGTGTGGACGTCCAGGCTCAGCCGGTAGAGGTCCAGGTCGAGCCTGGCTGAAAAGATCTTGCTGTAGTGGGCGTCCTCCAGGAGCAGGGCCTCGGAGTGCTTGAGCGCGGTGTGGGGCTCGCGCAGCGCGAAGGCGGTGAACTCGCGGGCGAGGCGGGCCATGCTGACGACCTGGTCGAGCGGGAAGCCGAGGTTGCGGTAGTAGCCAGCGCGCCGCTCGTAGTAGTAGCCGCCGTCGTGGATGAGGCTCTCCTCGATGTCCTTTTGGATCGGTTCGGTCGCCCTCAGTGCTCCGGCGGGCAGCTGGGTCTGGCTGTTGGTGGCCCGGATGATGCGGTCGCGTGCGGTACCGGACCCCGGCGCGACGACGATCTTGACCAGCAGGGAGCGGTCGCGGTGCTGCCCGCCGGACTCGATGTAGCTGTAGACCTCGTGGCTGGTCTGCAGGCCGTTGACGATCTGCGGCTCCCTGACGACGATCTTCTTGCCCACGATCTGGGCGGCGTCCGCGACGACCGTCACCCCGTTGTTGAACCACCAGAAGTCCTCGCCTGTACCGGACTTCAGCGTTTCGGAGATCGCCTTGTTGACCGCGGTGGAGCCTGCGTAGTCGCGCACGTTCGACTCGAACAGCTCCAGGCGCAGGGCCTGGTTCTTCGTCGTGATGAAGCGGTAGTACTCGTCCAGTCGGGCCAGGCACACGTACCCCTCGCCCAGCGAGGTGCCCATCGGTGCCTCCGAGAAGACCAACTCAGCCACTGCCTTCGCGCCGCGCGCGGTACGCTCGCGCAGGTCGGCGGCGTTCAGATACTCGATCGCCGCGGAGGCGCCCGACGTGATCTTCGCGAGTTCTCCGCGGAGCCGGTCACCCTTGGACTTCACGTTCGGGTGTGGGCCCTCGGCAGCCGTGCATGCGTAGATCACCCGCACCGACAGCTCCGGGAAGGACGACGCCGACTCCTCCAGTACGTGCAGGAACCGGCGGGTGCGCTCCAGGAGCTTCGCATTGGTGTGGGCCGTCATCTCCTCCTCCACCCGGCCCATGTCCAGCAGCGCCGGCAGATGGAAGTGGAGCTTCTCGAAGACCGTCTCCTGGTAACCAGGGGAGGTCTTCGCCTGCAAGATGACCAGGTCGATCCTGCTCGCACGTGCGGTCAGGTACTGATAGGCGTCAGCCGTCACGTACCGGCCGTCGACGAACGACCAGATGCCGTCCACCCCGCAGTCGTGGGCGCCGTCGACAATCCCGTCCATGATCTCGTCGTTGTCGAGGTCCCATTCCTGCAGGGCCTTGTCGGCGGTGAAGAAGGTGAAGAAGTCCTCCCGGCTCTTGTGCGGCGCCAGTCGCCGGTGCTGGTCATCGAGAATGCGGTCCAGCAGGCGCTGGTCGTTGCTCTGCACGGGTGCCACGTGCCCCCCTGGTCGGTACATGTGCGAGAAGCCTTCATCGTCCCAGCACAGATACCCGCTCACCACCCGCACGTCAGGAACGCCCTTTCAGCCATGGTGATTTGAGGCCTTTGCGTGGAGCGGTGGCGGAGCTGCGAGTGCGCCGGTGCGTGCTGGGAGTGCAGCACTACGCCCGACGCGCTCCCGGCGCGCACGCCCCGTGAGTCTGGCACCGGTGGCCGTCTCGCAGGGCGTGCCATCAACGTCTTCCCGACGGCGCGGTGGCGAAGGAACCGGATGCACAGCTGAGGCGACCGCCGCATCACCCACTGCGGCGGCCAGCCCGCGTCCCCGCGGCGACGACCGCCTGGAGGGGCCGGGAACGCCGGTCTCCCCCAGACAGGGAGCCCACCACGGGTCGGGGCCACGGCTGTCAATTCCGCATCGAATGCGGGGAGGCCCAGGACGTTTCCGATGTGCTGGAGATCGTCCAGGACTACCTATAGCGGCTCACCGGGGTCTACCGGGTCGGCTCCAAGGGAGCCGACAAGCTAGCGCTGAACCGCCCCGGGTTCGGTAGAGACCTCAGCTTGTGGTGGTGACCTGTGGTTTTGTAGTTGTGAGGTGGTAGGTGTTCTCATATTCGACGGGCGGGACGTGGCCTATCTCACCGTGGAGTCGGCGGTGGTTGTACCAGTCGATCCACTCGGCGGTGGCGAGCTCGATCTGCGACAGCGTGCGCCAGGGTCGCCGGGGTTTGATCAGCTCGGTCTTGAACAGCCCGATCGTGCTCTCCATGAGGGCGTTGTCGTAGGCGTCGCCGACCGACCCGATGGAGGCGGCGACACCAACGGCGTCGAGGTGCTCGGCCAGGCGGAAAGATGTGTACTGACTGCCCGCGTCGCTGTGATGTATCAACTCGCCCTGTCCGGGCGGGTGTCCGTCGCGGTCACGCTGCCACAGGGCCATCTCCAGGGCGTCCAGGACGAGCCTGGTCTGCTTCGTGGTCGCAGCGGACCAGCCGACGATGCGACGGGAGAAGGTGTCCACGACGAACGCGACGTAGACGACGCCGGCGAACGCCGCCACGTGTGTGAAGTCCGCGACCCAGCACCGGTTCGGCGCCGAGGCGACGAAGTTGCGGTCGACCAGGTCGGGAGCCCGTTCGGCGGACGGGTCGGGGACCGTGGTGACCACGCGCTTGCCGCGGACGGCTCCGGTGATGCCGAGCTCGCGCATCAGCCGCTCGATGGTGCAGCGGGCCACCGTGTGGCCGCGGCGGTTCAGCTCGCGCCAGATCTTGCGGGCGCCGTAGACCCGGAAGCTGTCCTCGTACGTCGTCGTGATCAGATTTTTCAGCTCCGCATCCCGGACCGAACGGGCGGACTCGGGACGGTTGTTGAAGGCGTAGTAGGTGGAGGGGGCGATGCTGCAGCCGTGCTCGGAGAGCACGCGGCAGACCGGCTCGACACCGCCGAAGCGGCCCCGGTGCCCGTCGATGAACGCTACGAGCGCAGGTGTGGCCGGTCGAGCTCGGCCGTGAAGAAACTCGCCGCGGCCTTGAGGATCTCGTTGGCGCGCTTGAGTTCGGCGATCTCCTTCTTCATCGCCTTGATCTGCGCGGACTCCTCCGTTGTGGTGCCGGGGCGCTGTCCGGAGTCGACCTGGTCCCGCCGGACCCAGTTGCGCAGGGTCTCGGCGGAGCCGATGCCCAGCTTCTCCGCGACGGCCCGCAGCGCGGCCGACTCGTTCGGGTAGTCGCCGAGGACTTCGGCGACCATGCGCACCGCACGACGGCGCAGCTCAGGCGGGTAGGAGGAGGGATGTGCCATGACTCGAATCCTCACACGAAATCGAGTCTCTACCGAACCCGGGGCGGTTCTCCCACTGGGCCGATTTCGACCCCGACCAGCAACACCTGCTCGCCGAGATCGGCCTCACCCCGGCCACCAACCCCCTCCGCCCGCCTGCCCGCGCCCGCCGGACCTTCCGCCAGAACACCGCCCTCCTCGAAGCGTTCCTCGTCCGCGAGGAGGGCCGGCTCCCCGAAGCCCGCGAGAGCGTCACCGTCGACGGCGAGAAGATCGCAATCGAAGCCTGGCTCGCCAAAGCCAGGAGTAGAGCCCGCAGCGGCACCCTCCCCATCGAGGACCAGGTGGCGATCACCGACCTCCTCGGCGACGAATGGGCAACCACCTCGAGCACTACATGATCCCGAGGCCACCGAGGCGCCCAGGACCGGCGAGCCCGCACTCCCACCGACACGCGCAACCACATCGGACAGCAACCCCCACCCCACGCCCCGTGCATCGCCAGCAGCCACACCAGACCCGCTACGCCAAGCCGCCCGCCGACGTCCTCCTCTGCAGCATTCGCCCGGGCCCAGGACGCCTGTAAGCTCCGGCCCGTGACGGACACCCAGCCCAACGGCCCGGTCAATCCCGAGGCGAAGAAGCATCCGCACGCCCCGTATGCCCAGGCCGTCCTTGTTGCGCTCAGGGCGGTGAGGGCGGACCCGACGCACGTACACGTCTCCTCATACATGGCCCCAGGCGTGTTCTACGCGTTCGAGCCGTGCGTCCCGGAACCGATGCCGGACGGCCACCTGCCGCTCGTTGCCACAGCGGATGCCTGGCTGGGCCACGGCGTAGAACTGCGCTGGGATGCCGACCAGGCATGGGTGTACACGCCGCTGCACTACGACCGCGAACCCGCCTGGGACCAGTGCGGATACACGCCACTTCCCCTGCCGATGCTCGCCCACCCGGACGACGTCGCAGTCGCCGCGCTGCTGCTGTTGGTCGGCCGCACCGACTTCACACCCAGCACCCGCGAATGGGAGCACGCCCCATCCCAGGCCAACGCCCTACGGGAGTACGCCGAGGCGAGCAACCTATGGCGGCCCTGGCCTCACAACGCAGCAGCAGCGAAGTTCTGGACTGGGCAGCCCCTTTCCAACCCATCCGACTGATCCATCGAGGGTTTGGACGCTGGCGTTGGCCCGTGCTTCCACTGACATGTGACCGCATCGGACGCTGGCCTCCCCTCCGCACCTACAGCCGCCCCCAGCGACGAACCGGCAGCTGCTCAAGACACCGCACGACTTCGGGAGGGACGGGGGCGAAACTCCGAACCCTGGAAAAAAACCAGCTAAGGCAACAGATACCTTGAGCGGTTGTGGCCACCCCGACTTGAGATGTCTGCCCCGTGCCATACATGATCCACTGGAGTGGGGGCAGAAGGACAAGGGTGCCCGCCGACGCCAGTCGACCCGGCCGGTCCGACACGCGGTCGGCGGGCACCCTCTCCCAGGTAGCCCGGCCGAAGGCCGTTGCCACATCAGCCACAATGCCAGGCAAGGACTCTGACCAGACCTCAGTCGCTAGGGCCGCCGGAGC
>NZ_JBHUWH010000035.1:0-31120 GCF_042670125.1 Kitasatospora sp. NPDC057198
CCGCCCGCCCGGCCCGTCAGACCCTGCGCACCCCGCCCCGCCACACCGCGGCGGTCAGCGGGACGCCCGGACGGTACGCCAGGTGGACGTGCGAGGGCGCGTCCAGCAGGTGCAGGTCCGCCCGGGTGCCGGGGGCGATCCGGCCGACGTCGGTGCGGCGCAGCGCGAGCGCGCCGCCCGCGGTGGCGGCGTGCACCGCCTCGTCCGGGGTCATGCCCATCTCGCGGACCGCGACGGCCACGCAGAACGGCATCGAACTGGTGAAGCTGGAGCCCGGGTTGCAGTCGGTGGAGAGCGCGACGGCGGCGCCCGCGTCCAGCAGCCGCCGGGCGTCCGGGTAGGGCGCGCGGGTGGAGAACTCGGCGCCCGGCAGCAGCGTCGCGACCGTGTCGCTCCCGGCCAGCGCGGCGACGTCCTCGTCGGTCAGGTGGGTGCAGTGGTCGGCGGACGCGGCGCCCAGCTCCACCGCGAGCCGCACGCCGGGGCCGTGGCCCAGCTGGTTGGCGTGCACCCGGGGCCGCAGGCCCGCGGCGACGCCGGCGGTCAGCACCGCGCGGGCCTGGTCGCCGTCGAAGGCGCCGCGCTCGCAGAACACGTCCACCCAGCGGGCGTAGGGCGCGCAGGCGGCCAGCATCTCGCCGGTCACCAGCTCCACGTACCCGTCCGGGTCGCCGGCGTACTCGGGGGCCACCACGTGCGCCCCCAGGTAGGTGGTCTCCTCGGTGTGCCCGGCGGCGATCCGCAGCGAGCGGGCCTCGTCGGCGGTGCTCAGGCCGTAGCCGGACTTCACCTCGACGGTGGTGGTGCCCTGGCGGAGCATCTCGGCCAGGTAGCGGGTCAGGTTGGCGTTCAGTTCGGCGTCGGAGGCGGCCCGGGTCGCCGCGACGGTGGTGCGGATGCCGCCCGCCTCGTACGCCCGGCCGGACATCCGGGCGTTGAACTCGGCGGTGCGGTCGCCGGCGAACACCAGGTGCGCGTGGCTGTCGACGAAGCCGGGCAGCAGCGCCCGCCCGCCCGCGTCGGTGTGCTCGTCGGCGGCGGGCGCGGCCGCGGCCGGCCCGACCCAGGCGACGCGGTCGCCGTCCAGCACCACGGCGGCGTCGGCCAGCAGGCCGAGCGGGCCCGCGCCGAGGGCGGGGTCGTTGGTGACCAGCGAACCGATGTTGCTGATGAGCAGGCTCATGGACGCGGGGGCCCTTCGGGGTGTCGGGGGCGGGGCGGGTCTCGGCGCGGGGCGGGTCTCAGTGCGGGGCGGGTCTCAGTGCAGGGCGGCCACCGCGTCCGCGAGGGCGCGCCCGGTCTCCGGGACGAGCCGGTGCACGCCGTCCTCGACGACGTGCCGCCCGCCGACCACCAGGTGGCGGACGTCGGCGGCGCCCGCCGCGAACACCGCGGTCTCGGCGCCGAGCACGGGCGGCGGCCCGGCGGTGCGGACGGAGTCGAGGGCGAGGACGCAGAAGTCGGCGAGCGCGCCCGGCTCCAGGCGGCCGGCCTCGGGCCAGCCGAGCGAGGCGTGGCCGTCCGAGGTGCCCGCCTTCAGCAGGGCGCCCGCCGTCCAGTGGCCGCGGGTGCGGGTGCGCAGGCGTTCGTCGAGTTCGAGGGCGCGGGCCTCCTCGAACGGGTCGATGACGGCGTGGCTGTCCGAGCCGAGGGTGATCGGGCAGCCCGCGGAGGCGAGCTGCCGGGCCGGGCCGATGCCGTCGGCGAGGTCCCGCTCGGTGGTGGGACACATGCAGACGGTGGTGGCGGAGCCGGCGAGCAGCCGGACGTCCTCGTCGGTGAGGTGGGTGGCGTGCACGGCGCTGGTGCGCGGGCCGAGGACGCCGTGGTCGGCGAGCAGCCGGGTCGGGGTGACGCCGTGCGCGGCGAGGCAGGCGTCGTTCTCGGCGGTCTGCTCGGAGAGGTGGACGTGCAGCGGGGCCCGGCGGGTGGCGGCCCACTGCGCGACGGTGCCCAACTGCTCGGCGGGGACGGCCCGGACGCTGTGCACGGCGGCGCCGATCCGGGCGTGCGGGCGGTCCGCCAGGGCGGCGGCGCGTTCGGCCCAGGCGTCCGCGTCGCCGTCGGAGAAGCGCAGCTGGTGCTCGGTCGGCCCGGCGCCGAAGCCCGCGGACAGGTAGCAGGTGTCGAGCAGGGTGATCCGGATCCCGGCCCGGGCGGCGGCCTCGACCAGCGCCTCGCCCATCGCGTTCGGGTTCGCGTACGGGGTGCCGCCGGGCGCGTGGTGCAGGTAGTGGAACTCGCCGACGGCGGTGATCCCGGCGAGCGCCATCTCGGCGTACACGGCGGTGGCGAGCGCCAGGTAGCGGTCGGGGTCGAGCGCGGCGGCGACCTTGTACATGGTGTCGCGCCAGGTCCAGAACGTCCCGGAGCCGACCTGGGTGCGGGCGCGCAGCGCCCGGTGGAAGGCGTGCGAGTGCGCGTTGGCCTGGCCGGGCAGGGCGAGCCCGGCCAGCCGGACGGCCCCGGCGGGGCAGGGGCCGCTGCGCGGGGCGACCCCGGTGATCCGGCCGTCCGGGCCGACGGTGATCAGCACCTCGGGCTGGACGGCCGGGCCGTTCGGGTGCGGCAGCCAGGCGTGCTCGGCCCAGTACGTCACGACGGGCGGCATGCGATGTCCTCCAGTGCGGTGGCCAGGGCGCGGACCCCGGCGTGGCAGTCGGCCCGTTCGGCGTGCTCGGCCGGGGAGTGCGAGACCCCGGTGGGGTTGCGCACGAACAGCATGGCGGTCGGGACGGCGGAGGCCAGGATCCCGGCGTCGTGTCCCGCGCCGGTGGGCAGGACGGGGGCGTCCAGCAGCGCGGCGAGACGGTCGCGCAGCGGGGCGTCGAAGTCGACGACGGGGGTGTACGACTCGCGGGTCAGCTCGACCCGGACGCCGTCGCGCTCGCCGCGCTCCACCGCCGACTGCCCGATCCCTTCGACCAGTTGGCGCAGGGTCTCCTCGTCGGGGGCGCGCGAGTCCAGCCAGCCGCGGACCAGCGAGGCGACGGCGTTGGTGCCGTTCGGCTCGACCGCGACCTTGCCGAAGGTGGCCAGCGCCCCGGCCAGCCTGGCCTTCTTGCGGGCGGCCAGCACCGTGGTGGCGTAGGTCAGCATCGGGTCGCGGCGGTCGGCGAGCAGGGTGGTGCCCGCGTGGTTGGCCTCGCCGTGGAAGTCGAACCGCCACCGCCCGTGCGGCCAGATCGCGCCGGCCACCCCGACCGGCTGCCGCTCGGCGAGGAAGCGCCCCTGCTCGACGTGGAGTTCGACGAACGCGCCGATCCGGCCCAGCAGTTCGGGATCCGGCCCGATCAGCGCCGGGTCGTGCCCGGCCCGCTCCATCGCGTCGGGCAGCCGCACCCCGTCGGCGTCGCGCAGCGCGTACGCGGCCTCCCGGCCGAGCACGCCGGTGGCCAGCCGGGAGCCGACGCAGGCGACGCCGAACCGGGCGCCCTCCTCGTCCGCGAAGTTCACGATCCCCAGCGGACGGGTGAACTCCACGCCCCGGGACCGCAGTTCGTCGTACGCGGCGAAGGCGGAGATCACCCCGAGCGGTCCGTCGTAGGCGCCGCCGTCCGGGACGGAGTCCAGGTGCGAGCCGGTGACCACGGCGTCCCCGGCCGTCCGGTCCCCGTGCCAGGCCCACTGGTTGCCGTTGCGGTCCGTCCCGTACGCCAGGCCGCGGGAGCGGGCCTGCTGCTCGAACCAGGCCCGGCACTCGGCGTCCGCGGAGTTCCAGGCGTGCCGCCGGTAGCCGCCAGTGGCGGCGGAGCGGCCCACCGGGAGCAGCTCCGCCCACATCGCGTCGAAGCTCACCGCTCGCCCACCGGGCCGTGCTCGTTCATCGGGACGCGCACCCCGCGCTCCTGCGCGACCTCGGAGGCCCGGTCGTAGCCCGCGTCGACGTGCCGGATGACGCCCATGCCGGGGTCGTTGGTGAGGACGCGGCGGATCTTCTCCCCCGCCAGCGCGGTGCCGTCGGCGACGGTGACCTGCCCGGCGTGGATCGAGCGGCCGATGCCGACGCCGCCGCCGTGGTGGATCGACACCCAGGACGCGCCGGAGGCCACGTTGACCATGGCGTTCAGCAGCGGCCAGTCGGCGATCGCGTCGGAGCCGTCGAGCATCGCCTCGGTCTCCCGGTACGGGGAGGCGACCGACCCGCAGTCCAGGTGGTCACGGCCGATCACGATCGGCGCGGACAGCTCGCCGGAGGCCACCATGTCGTTGAACCGCTCGCCGGCCCTGTCGCGCTCACCGTAGCCGAGCCAGCAGATCCGCGCGGGCAGGCCCTGGAAGTGCACCTTCTCCTGGGCCATGGTGATCCAGCGGTGCAGCGACTCGTTCTCGGGGAACAGGTCGAGCACGGCCCTGTCGGTCTTGTGGATGTCCTTCGGGTCGCCGGAGAGCGCCGCCCAGCGGAACGGGCCCCTGCCCTCGCAGAACAGCGGCCGGATATACGCCGGGACGAACCCGGGGAAGGCGAACGCCCGCTCGTACCCGGCGAGTTGCGCCTCGCCGCGGATCGAGTTGCCGTAGTCGAAGACCTCCGCGCCGCGGTCCTGGAAGCCGACCATCGCCTCCACGTGCCGGGCCATCGACTCGCGGGCCCGGGTGGTGAACTCGGCGGGCTTCTCGGCCGCGTAGGAGGCCATGTCCTCGAAGGCGACGCCGGACGGCAGGTAGGCGAGCGGGTCGTGGGCGCTGGTCTGGTCGGTGACGACGTCGATCGGGGCGTCCATCGCGAGCAGTTGCGGCAGCAGGTCGGCGGCGTTGCCGAGCAGGCCGATCGAGAGCGGCCGCCGCTTGTCCCGGGCCTCGACGGCCAGTTGCAGGGCGTGGTCGAGGCTGCTCGCCTCCACGTCGAGGTAGCGGTGCTCGATCCGGCGGGCGATCCGGGACGGGTCGCAGTCGATGCAGATCGCCACGCCGCCGTTCATCGTGACGGCGAGCGGCTGGGCGCCGCCCATGCCGCCGAGGCCGGCGGTGAGGGTGATGGTGCCCTCCAGGCTGCCGCCGAACTTCTTGTTCGCGACCGCCGCGAAGGTCTCGTAGGTGCCCTGCAGGATGCCCTGCGTCCCGATGTAGATCCAGGACCCGGCGGTCATCTGCCCGTACATGGTGAGGCCGAGCGACTCCAGGCGGCGGAACTCCTCCCAGTTCGCCCAGTCCCCCACCAGGTTGGAGTTGGCGATCAGCACCCGCGGCGCCCACTCGTGCGTCTGCATCACGCCGACCGGACGGCCGGACTGCACCAGCATGGTCTCGTCCTGCCTGAGCCCCTCCAGCGTGCGCACCATCGCGTCGAAGGAGCGCCAGTCCCGGGCCGCCTTGCCGGTGCCGCCGTAGACCACCAGCTTGGACGGGTGCTCGGCGACCTCCGGGTCCAGGTTGTTCATCAGCATCCGCAGGGCCGCCTCCTGCTGCCACCCCTGCGCACTGAGCCCGCTCCCCCGCGCCGCGCGGACCTCGCGCGGGCCGCTCGTCTGCTCTGCCATGGGCCAGCCTCCCTGCCGGATGCAATTCATTCATGAACGACGAGACTGAATATATCCAAACAGGACCACGGCGGGAAGCACCCAACCAGAGGCGCAGGAGAGCCCCTTCAGGGGCTCGGGGAACTGTCGGCAGACGAGCATGCACCTCCAGGGGCCCGGGGAACGGCGGGTCCGTGCTGCTGACGGCCGGAGCCCATCGAAGTGTCCGTGCTGCTGCGTGTCTTCAAGGGAACCGGAAGCAGATGCGCGCCACGGCAGTGCACCGTCAGCAGACTGGGCCTCGCCGTTCCCCGAGCCCCTGGCGGTGCTCTCTGGCGGGGCCCTCTGGCGGGGCCCTCAGGAGATCCGGTCGGGGCGGGTGTAGACGTTCGCGGAGCGGTCGCGGAGGAAGCCGACCAGGGTCAGGCCCAGCTCTTCGGCGAGGTCGACGGCCAGGGAGGAGGGGGCGGAGACGGCGGCGAGGAGGGGGAGGCCGGCGAGGGCGGCCTTCTGGGTGAGTTCGAAGGAGGCGCGGCCGGAGACCATCAGCAGGTGGCCGGTCAGCGGGAGGCGGCCCTCGCGCAGCGCCCAGCCGACGACCTTGTCGACGGCGTTGTGGCGGCCGACGTCCTCGCGGACGCACAGCAGCGACCCGTCCGCGGCGAAGAGCCCGGCCGCGTGCAGTCCGCCGGTGGTGTCGAAGGCGCGCTGGGCGGCGCGCAGCCGCTCGGGGAGTTCGTACAGGACGGCGGCGGGCACGGTCAGCGGGTCGGGGGCGACGTCCCAGCGGGAGCGGGTGCGGACGGCGTCGACGGTGTCGCGGCCGCACAGGCCGCACGCGCTGGTGGTGAGCAGGTTGCGGTGGGCGGAGAGCGCGGGGCGGGCGCCGCGGACGGTGGCGTCGACGACGTTGTACGTGTTGGCGCCGTCCGCGTCCGTCCCGGCGCAGTAGCGCAGCGCGGCGAGTTCGTCGGTGGCGCCGACCAGGCCCTCGCCGACCAGGAACCCGGCGACCAGGTCGAAGTCGTGGCCGGGGGTGCGCATGGTGACGGTGAGCGCCTCGCCGCCGATCCGGATCTCCAGCGGTTCCTCGGCCGCGAGGCTGTCGGGCCGCACGGAGCGCCCGTCCCCGTTCAGCCGCACCACTCGTCGTCGTTCCGTCGCCCGCGCCATGCGTCTCGCACCTCCGCGGGCTAGTCAACCACCCGTCAGGCGTCCACGGCGCGCAGCCGGATCGCGGCGCCGGGGATGCCGTAGAGGGTGGCGCTGAACAGCGCCATCGCGCCCAGGCCGTACGCCCGGCCGAAGAACACGGCGATCGCGATCGGGACGAGCAGCAGGGCGAGGAAGTAGGTGCCGCGGAGCTCGACCCGGACCCGGCCGCCGGCAGGGACGTCCACGTGCACCGCGTTGGTGCGGACGTTGCGCAGGGCGCGGAGCCGGATCCGGTGGGTGCCGGGGGCCAGTACGACAGGGGTGGTGCCCCCGGGCTCGGCCCAGCCGAGCGGGGTGCCGCCGCTGTCGACGCGGTACCGATTGCGGCCGGGCCCGGCCACCCGGACCATCAGGATGCCGTTCTTGCCGTCCGCGGTGCCCATCGCCGTCCCCTCCGCCCGTACGCCCGTGCGGGGACGGAGCATAGCGCTGCGGCCGCGACCCTGCTTGTCACATCACCATTCACCTGATGAGATTGTGCATATGGATATGCACAGTGTCGTCGTCCAGGTCGGCAAGGCCGACGTCAGCGCCGAGGACGTCCTCGCCGTCGCCCGCGGCGGGGCCCGGGTGGAGATCGGGCCGGACGCGCTCGCCGAGATGGCCGCGGCCCGGGCCCGGATCGACGCGCTGGCGGCCGAGCCGCGGCCGGTGTACGGGGTGTCCACCGGGTTCGGCGCGCTGGCCGTGCGGCACATCAGCCCGGAGCTGCGGGCCCAGCTGCAGCGTTCGCTGGTGCGCTCGCACGCGGCGGGCATGGGGCCGGTGGTGGAGACCGAGGTCGTCCGGGCGCTGGTGTTCCTGCGGATGAAGACGCTGGCCTCCGGCCGCACCGGCGTGCGCCCGCTGGTCGCCGAGACGATGGCCGCGCTGCTGAACGCGCACATCACCCCGGCGGTGCGGGAGTTCGGCTCGCTGGGCTGCTCCGGCGACCTCGCGCCGCTCTCGCACTGCGCGCTGGCGCTGATGGGCGAGGGCACCGCGTTCGGCCCGGACGGGGTGGAGCGGCCGGCCGGCGAACTGCTCGCGGAGGCCGGCATCGCCCCCGTCGAACTGCTGGAGAAGGAGGGCCTGGCCCTCATCAACGGCACCGACGGCATGCTCGGCATGCTGGTGATGGCCCTGGCCGACCTGCGCCGCCTCTACACCACCGCCGACGTCACCGCCGCGATGAGCCTGGAGGCGCTGCTCGGCACCGACAAGGTGCTCGCCCCCGAGCTGCACGCCCCGATCCGTCCGCACCCCGGGCAGGCCGCGTCCGCCGCCAACATGCTGTCGGTGCTGCGCGGTTCGGGCCTGACCGGCCACCACCAGGACGACGCGCCGCGGGTGCAGGACGCGTACTCGATCCGCTGCGCCCCGCAGGTCGCGGGCGCCGGACGGGACACCCTGGCGCACGCCGCGCTGGTCGCCGAACGGGAGCTGGCTGCCTCGGTGGACAACCCGGTGGTGCTCCCGGACGGCCGGGTCGAGTCGAACGGCAACTTCCACGGCGCGCCCGTCGGCTACGTGCTGGACTTCCTGGCGATCGCCGCCGCCGACCTGGCCTCGATCGCCGAGCGGCGCACCGACCGGCTGCTCGACCGGGCCCGCTCGCACGGCCTGCCCGCCTTCCTCGCCGACGACCCGGGCGTCGACTCCGGCCTGATGATCGCCCAGTACACCCAGGCCGCGCTGGTCAGCGAGAACAAGCGGCTGGCGGTGCCCGCCTCGGTCGACTCCATCCCGTCCTCGGCGATGCAGGAGGACCACGTCTCGATGGGCTGGTCCGCGGCCCGCAAGCTGCGCCGCGCGGTGGACAACCTGGGCCGCGTCCTCGCGGTGGAACTCGTCGCCGCCGCACGGGCGTTGGAGATCCGGGAGCAGGCCGCCGCGCAGCCCGGCGTGCTCGCCCCGGCGACCGCCGCCGCCGTCGCCGCGGCCCGCGCGGCCGGGGTCGGCGGCCCGGGCCGTGACCGCTTCCTCTCGCCGGACCTGGAGGCCGCGGCCGCCCTGGTCGCCTCAGGCGCCCTGCTGGCGGCCGTCGAGGAGGTCACCGGACCGCTCTCCTGACCCCTGGCGGGACGGGCGGGCCGCACCCACCGGAACCGGCCCACCGGCCTCCGGACCCGCCCGTCCCGCCAGTCGATACGCGATTGCCCACCTGCCGGGACTGCGCGACAGTCGTCCCACCGTCGAAGCCACCGGCGACCGTCCAACCGAGCGTGGAGGTACCGCACATGACCGCCCTGGACGAGACCGGCACCACCGCCGGGCCCTCCGCCCGGCTGCTCCACCTCTTCGAGGGCCACCGGCTCACCCCCACCCAGCGGCGGATCGCCCACTCGCTGGTCCGGCACGCCGCCGAGGCGCCGTTCCTGTCCAGCGTCGAGGTCGCCGAACTCGCCGGGGTCAGCCAGCCGTCGGTGACCAGGTTCGCGGTCGCGCTCGGCTACGACGGCTACCCGGCCCTGCGCAAGCAGCTGCGCGAGCTCGGCGTCGGCGAGAGCGGCCCGGCCGAGAGCCACGACGAGGTGGTGCGCAACGAGCACCAGCAGGCCGTCCTCGCCGAGATCGAGCACCTGCGGCACCTCGCCGAACTGCTCGCCGACCCGGCCCCGATCGTCCGCGCCGCCCGGATCCTGGCCGCCTCCCGCCCGCTGCCGGTGCTCGGCCTGCGGGCCGCCTCCGCGCAGGCCCGCGGCTTCTCGTACTTCGCCGGCAAGGTGCACCCGGACGTCCGGCTGCTCGACGAGGGCGGCTCGATGCTCGCCGACCGGCTGGAGCAGGCCGCCGCCGCCGGGGCCACCGCGCTGCTCTGCTTCGCCCTGCCGCGCTACCCGCGCGAGCTGATGGACGCCCTCGCGGTGGCCCGGGAGTGCGGCCTGACCGTGCTCACCGTCGCCGACTCGGCGTTCGCCCCGGTCGCCAAGCTCTCCGACGTGCTGCTGCCCGCCGCCGTCGGCACCGGCCTGGTCTTCGACACCGCGTGCGCGCCGATGATGCTCGGCCGCGTCCTGCTGCAGACCATGTGCGACGAACTGCCCGGCGCCGAAGCCCGGTTGGAGGCCATCGAGCAGTCCGCGACGGCCCGTCAACTCTTCCTGGACTGACACCTGTTGTTTGCCGAATGACACCTTTTCGTCGGGTTGGCGCCGGGTGCTGAGCGGGCATCCCTCTGAGAAGGGAGAAAGACAGCTCGGACGGGGGAAGTCCCATGCCACCGCCGATCCACCAGATGAGACTCACCGGACGGCTCGGTTCCGGGGCCGACGAATGGTCCTGCCCGCTCTGCGGCCGCCGCATCGCCCTGCGCCGCCCGCCCAACCCCGAACTGGTCGTCCTCGACCCCGGCGACGAGGAAGCCGTGCACATCGGCGTCCTGGAGCCCGGGGACGGAGCGGCCGAGGAAGCCGCCGCCCGCTACGGCGTCGGCCCGGTCCAGCACATCCCGCGCCCGCCGGCCCGCCCCGGCCAGCCGACCCCCGAACCCGACGCGGCGGACCGCCGCTGGCTGGCCGAGATCGGCATCGACTGGGACGGCGACGAAGCGGCCTGACGCCACCTCAGGAGCGCTATCGTGTCCGCCGGAGAAGGGGGAGACGGATGGACGTTCGACGGGCCACCGGGTGGGGGTGCGCCGGGGTGGCACTGCTCGCCGAGGCCGCCCTGGCCTGGGGCGAGCACGAGACCCGCTCCGGCGGCCGGACGGTGCTCGCCGACAGCCTGGGGCAGGCCGACTGGCTGCCCGCCCTGATCACCGCGGCGGCCCTGGCGGCGGCCCTGCTGCTCGGCGGCCGCCTGGTCCGGAAGGTCGTGGCGATCGGCACGGCCCTGCTCGTGGGCCTGTCCGCGCTCGGCCTCGCGGCCGCGTGGGGCCTCGGGCTGGGCGTGGACCCGCCGCGCTACCCGGAGCAGAAGACCGTCAGCGCCGCACCCGGCGGCGCCGACCGCGTCCTGACGGTGATCCACCACGGCACGGACACCACCGAGACCGAGTCGCAGGTCTGGGAGGTCCAGGTCGAGAACGGCTCCGGCTGGTCCGGCCGCCGCTGGACGCTCCTCACCGCCGCCGGCAGGTTCCCGGGCAGCGGCGCCTTCACCGAGGCCCACTGGAACGGCCCCGACCGGGTCACCGTCAGCACCGACCTCGACTCCCGCACCTACGACTTCTCCGGCGGCACCCCGGTCCTGCTCCCCTCCTGAGCGCCCCGCCAGGAAGCCCCGGCTGAGAGCCCCGGCTGGGAGCCCCGACAGAGAGCCCCGCCAGGGAGCCCCGCCAGGGGCTCGGGGAACGGCGAGCACGGGTCTGCTGACGGTTCACTGCCGTGGCGCGCATCTGCTTCTGGTTCTGTCACAGACACGCAGCAGCACGAACCTCCGATGGGCTCCGGCCGTCAGCAGCACGGCCCCGCCGTTCCCCGGGCCCCTGATTGTGCATGCTCGTCTGCCGACAGTTCCCCCGACCCCTGGAGGGTGCTCCCCTACGCCGGGGGCGGTGAGCTGGGGCCGCTGAGGGCGACCGCGATCAGGGCGCGCAGGGCGGGGGCGGTCTGGGTGAGGGGGAGGGTGGATTCGTCGGCGAAGAGTTCGAGGAGCCAGCCGCCGGCCGGGTTGCAGCCGCCGGCTGCGGCCATCGCGCGGTAGCCGGAGACGACCATGACGGCCTCCTCGGCGGCGTCGTTGCCGGGGGCGCCGGCCCGGAGGGTGAAGGAGCCGCCGGTGACGGTGCGGGAGGTGAGGGGGTAGTGGCGGAGGTCGAAGACGGCGTCGGGGGCCTCGATCTGGGCGCGCTGGGTCTGGGCGCGGGCGCTGGCGGGGCCGCCGGTCATCCGGTAGACGGCGTGCCGGGCGGTGCGCATCAGGCAGGAGCCGGGTGGGACGTAGGAGATCCACCAGCCGACGGCGTTGAGCAGCCGGGCGGCGGTCTCGGCGACCAGGGTGAGCCGGCCGAGGGTGTCGGCGGGGTGGGTGCCGCCGCCCTGGTCGAGGGCGCCGAGGACGGCGGTGAGGAGCTGGCCGGGGTCGGCGCTGTGCGCGGCGCCGCGGAAGCGGCGGCGGTCGCCGTTCGGGCGCCCGCCGGGGGCCTTGCGCCGGGGGTCGGCGGCGTCGGCGAGCTGCACGGTCGGGTCGGGGGCGTACGCGGGGCCGTGGCTGCGTCCGGCAACGACGGGGTGGGCGGCGCGGCCGGCCTTGGCGCGGTACTGGGCAGCGTCGGCGAGCCGGAACAGGCGGTCGGGGGTGGTGACCGGGCCGATCGAGTCGCCGGTGGAGGCGATGCCGCAGGCGACGCCCTCGCCGTCGGTCAACTCCAGGGCGCGGGCGCAGAGTTCCTCGGCGATGGCGACCACTTCGTCGGCCGACTGGCCCTCGGCGAGCAGGCAGAACTCGTCGCCGCCGAGCCGGGCGGCCAGGCTGCCGGGGAGTTTGGCGGCGGACAGCGACAGCTGGTGGGCGAAGCGTTCGAGCAGGCGGTCGCCCATCTCGTGGCCGAGCTGGTCGTTGACCCGCTTCAGGCCGTTGACGTCGCAGACCACCAGGGAGACCACCGCGCCGTCCCGGGTGTGGGCCTTGAGCGCGGTGTCGAGGCGGGCGTCGACGGCGCGGCGGTTGGCGAGGCCGGTGAGGGCGTCGGTGAAGGCGAGGCGGCGCAGGTCGGCGACGCGTTCGGTCTGGGCGAGGCCGGCCGAGACCTGGGCGGCGAGCAGGGTGGCGTACTCGGCGTCGGCGTCGGTGAAGGCGGGCATGCCGGTGCCGCGGGCGAGGTAGAGCTCGCCCCACGCCTGGCCGTGCAGGACGATCGGCGCGACCAGGCAGCAGCCGCGGCCGCGGCGGCGCAGTCCGGCGGCGCGCTGGCGGCAGAAGGCGCCGGAGCCGTGGTCCTGGTGGCCGGTGTGCGGGCCGGTGTCCTCGGCGGTCTGGGTCCAGGCGCGGGGCAGCCGGCCGGTGGTCCAGTGCTCTTCCAGGTAGGTGACGATCTCGGGGAAGTCGGCGACGGGGTAGGACTCGTCCTCGGGGAGCTCCTCCTCGCCGGGGGCGAGTTCGCCGTGGTTGACCAGCACCCGCAGCCGTCCGGACTCGCGGTCCCAGACCGAGACGGCGGCCATGGTGGCGCCGAGCGCGGAGACGGCGCGGACGGCGGCGGCCCGAACGGCCTCCAGCGGGGTCATCGCGCCCGCCATGTCCTGGGCGAGTTCGACCACGGCCTGTAGTCGCAGGTCGGGTGCCGCCGCCTCGAACGAGGCCCGCTCGTCCATGGTCGCCTCACTCACCGTAAGCCTTCTCCTCTGCCCGCGTGACCCTTTTACCCAGCCTAGGGCGGTCCGTGCGGTTTTCGGGTGAGGAAGCGGGGAGCGGGGTCAGTCGGCGGCGGGCGCCCGGGTGAGCAGCCAGGGTTCGACCAGGCCGAGGCCGCGGACGGGGCGGCGCCACATCGGCTGGAGGTGGAAGCGGTGGCCGGGTCCGGGTGCGCTCTCCGGGAGGGCGGCGGTGCCCTGCTGTTCGAGCGCGGCGGCGAGTTCGCCGTCGACCAGGACGGCGTCCTTGGGGGCGATCGAGGTGAGCCGGGAGGCGAGGTTGACGGTGGTGCCGAAGACGTCGCCCATCCGGGAGGTGACGGTGCCGAAGGCCATGCCGACCCGCAGGGCGGGCATGTTGTCCTCCTTGGCGAGGGTCTCGACCAGGGAGAGGGCGATCTCGGCGACGGTGGCCGGGTCCTCGGAGACGAACAGGATCTCGTCGCCCAGGGTCTTGACCACCCGGCCGCCCTGGCCGGCGATCAGGTCGGAGCAGGTGTTCTCGAAGCCCTCGACGAGTTCGCCGAGCTCCTCCTCCTCCAGCCGGCGGGAGAGCCGGGTGAAGCCGACCAGGTCGGCGAAGGCGACGGCGAGCCGGCCGGAGGTGACCTCGTGGTCCTCGGCGGCCTGGACGACCCGGCCGGTGACGGCGGCGAGCTGGCGGCGCCAGACGTAGACCAGGAACTGCTCCAGTTCGGGGAGGAGCAGTTCGACCAGCGGATAGGCGACGTCGGAGCGGCTCATGCCGGGTTCGACGGGCTGGGTGAGGTTGTCGAGGAAGGTGTCCATCTGCCAGCCGGCCAGCCGGGCGGTGGTCTGGCCGGTGGAGCGGGCGACCTGGATCGCCATGGGTTCGCTGAGCAGCCCGGACTCGATCAGGCCGGACAGCCGGCGCAGCGCGATCACGTCGTTGTCGGTGAGGGCGCGGGACTGGCCGATGTCGGGGAAGCCCATGGCGCGCCAGAACCGGGTGGCGAGGTCCATCGGGACTTCGGCGGCGCGCGCGGCCTGGTACGGGGTGTACTTGCGCGGCGCGTCGAGGATCAGCCGCTCCAGGTCGGTGGCGACGTTGGTCCCGTCGTCCGTCGCGCCGCTGCCGGAGCCCGTCGTGGCGCCGCCGTTGTCTGTCACCGGTCCGTCCCCGTGCGGCCAGCCGCACTTGTGTCTTGCCGTCCTTGAGGTGCGGGCACGCGACCACCGCGGGGGTAGTGGCGAGCCTCACACCGCTGCCAGGTGGAATGTTCGCACGGAATCGCGTAATCCGGGGCATCCGCCCGGCAGCCGGTCGGTCGGTCCCGCAGGGTGAGACCGGAGCGCCCCGGCCCTGCTCAGCCCCGCGGGCGCACGCGTCGGCCCCGCGGGCGCACGCGTCAGCCCTGCGGGCGCACGTGCACCACGTCCCCGGCGGCGACGGGGTGCCGGGCGCCGTCGGGGGTGCGCACCACCAGGCGGCCGTCGCCGTCCACCGCGACGGCCTCGCCGAGCAGTTCGCGCTCGCCGGGCAGTTGGACCTTCACCGGCCGGTTCAGCGTGGTGCAGCGGGCGGTGTACGCGGGCAGCAGGCCGCTGGCGTGCGGGTCGCCGCCGGCGGCCGTCCACTCGCCGTACAGTTCGGCGAACTCGCGCAGCACGGCGCGCAGCAGGGTGGGCCGGTCGGTGGTCTCCGCGCCGGCCAGTGCCAGCGAGGTCGCGGTGGGGACGGGGAGTTCGTCGGCGCGCAGCGAGACGTTCAGGCCGAGGCCGGCCACCACGGCGCCGCCGGACAGTTCGGTGAGGATGCCGCCGAGCTTGCGCTCCTGCCCGTCGACGACGGCCTGCAGGTCGTTGGGCCACTTCAGGCCGGTGCGCACCCCGGCGACCCGGTCGAGGGTGGCGGAGACGGCGGTGCCGACCAGGATCGGCAGCCAGCCGTAGTGCTCCACCGGCACGCCCCGCGGGCGCAGCAGCACCGACAGGAACAGCCCGGAGCGGGGTGGCGCGTTCCACCGGCGGTCGAGGCGGCCGCGCCCGGCGCTCTGCGACTCGGCGACCAGCACGGCGCCCTCGGGTGCGCCGTCCTTGGCGCGGGCGGCGAGGTCGGCGTTGGTGGAGCCGGTCTCGCTCACCACATCGAGTGAGGTCCACAGCGCCCCGGGGCGCACCAGGTCGAGCCGCAGGGCGCGTTCGTCCAGCGGCGGGCGCTCCAGGTCGGTCCACGGGGAGGGGCCGTCGTGGCCGAAGCCGCGCAGGCCGGAGCGGCGGGGGCGGGGGCTGTCGGGAGTGGTCACCGGACCAGCCTAGGCCGCCGCGCGGACGCCGCACGCCGCTTCATCGTCCCGCAGAAGACGCGGTGGGACGATGTGGCGATGGCCATAACCACGCGCGCGTCGGCGCTGGTTACGCTACTCAACGGTAGACCGCAGCGCCGCCCTGCCCGCACTCCTCGCACGCCCGGGCCGGCGGCCGAGGACGCAGGGAGAGCCACCGGAATGACCCAGGCACCGCAGGACCCGCACACCACCGCCGGGAAGCTCGCCGACCTGCGCCGGCGGATCGACGAGGCGGTGCACTCCGGCTCGGCCGCGGCAGTCGAGAAGCAGCACGCCAAGGGCAAGCTGACCGCGCGCGAGCGGATCGTCGAACTCCTCGACGAGGACTCCTTCGTGGAGTTCGACGAGTTCGCCCGGCACCGCTCCACCAACTTCGGCCAGGAGAAGAACCGCCCGTACGGCGACGGCGTGGTGACCGGCTACGGCACCGTGGACGGCCGCCAGGTCGCCGTGTTCGCGCAGGACTTCACGGTCTTCGGCGGCTCGCTGGGCGAGGTGTTCGGCGAGAAGATCGTCAAGGTGATGGACTTCGCGCTGAAGACCGGCTGCCCGATGATCGGCATCAACGACTCCGGCGGCGCCCGGATCCAGGAGGGCGTGGTCTCGCTCGGCCTGTACGGCGAGATCTTCCGCCGCAACGTGCACGCCTCCGGCGTGATCCCGCAGATCTCGCTGATCATGGGCCCGTGCGCGGGCGGCGCGGTCTACTCCCCCGCCGTGACCGACTTCGTGGTGATGGCCGACAAGACCTCCCACATGTTCATCACCGGCCCGGACGTGATCAGGACCGTCACCGGCGAGACCGTCGACATGGAGGAGCTCGGCGGCGCCCGCACCCACAACACCAAGTCCGGCAACGCGCACTACCTGGCCGCCGACGAGAAGGAGGCGATCGAGTACGTCAAGGCGCTGTTGTCGTACCTGCCCTCCAACAACCTCAGCGACCCGCCGGCCTACCCCGAGGAGGCCGACCTCACCGTCACCGCCGAGGACCTCGAACTCGACACCATCGTCCCGGACTCGGCGAACCAGCCGTACGACATCCGCCGGGTGATCGAGCACGTCCTGGACGAGGGCGACTTCCTGGAGGTCCAGCCGCTGTACGCGGGCAACATCGTGATCGGCTTCGGCCGGGTCGAGGGCCACCCGGTGGGCGTGGTCGGCAACCAGCCGATGGACCTGGCCGGCTGCCTGGACATCGCCGCCAGCGAGAAGGCCGCCCGCTTCGTGCGCACCTGCGACGCCTTCAACATCCCGGTGCTGACCTTCGTCGACGTGCCCGGCTTCCTGCCCGGCACCGGCCAGGAGTGGGACGGCATCATCCGGCGCGGCGCCAAGCTGATCTTCGCCTACGCGGAGGCCACCGTGCCGCTGATCACCGTCATCACCCGCAAGGCGTTCGGCGGCGCGTACGACGTGATGGGCTCCAAGCACCTCGGCGCCGACCTCAACCTGGCCTGGCCGACCGCCCAGATCGCCGTGATGGGCGCCCAGGGCGCGGTCAACATCCTGCACCGCCGGGAGATCGCCGCCGCCGAGGCCGAGGGCCTCGGCGAGGAGCGCCGCGCCGAACTCCTCGCCTCCTACGAGGACACCCTGCTCAACCCGTACCTGGCCGCCGAGCGCGGCTACGTCGACGCGGTCATCGCACCCAGCGAGACCCGGCGGCACATCGTCCGCGGCCTGCGCGCGCTGCGCGGCAAGCGGGAGGCGCTGCCGCCCAAGAAGCACGGCAACATCCCGCTCTGATTCCCGAAGGGACCCCTGCGCCATGACCCCCATTCAGGTGCTGCACGGGCAGCCGACCCCCGAGGAGCTGGCCACCGTCCTGGCGGTGGTCCAATCCCGGGCCGCGGCGCGGGCCGCCGACGCCCCCGCCCGCGGCCCGGCCACCGCCTGGACCACCCGCACCCCGCGCCCCCTCCCCGCCCCGGGCCCGCACGCCTGGCGCACCAGCCTCTGGCCCGTCCGGTAAGAACGGCGAGAGGCGAAACCAGGGGCTCGGGGAACGGCGAGGCCGTGGCTGCTGACGGTTCACTGCCGGAGCGCGCATCGGCTTCCGGTTCCGTTAAAAACATGCAGCAGCACGAACCTCCGATGGGCTCCGGCCACCAGCAGCACGGCCCCGCCGTTCCCCGGGCCCCTGAATGCGCTTCCCGCCGTTCGCACCGAGTCCCTGAAGGGGCTCTACCCGAGTCCCTGGACGCTCACTTCTCGCGGCCGGTCAGCGTGAAACTTCCCGGGCCGAGGACGGCGATCAGCAGGAAGGCCCAGCAGAAGAGCACCGCGGACTCGCCGCCGTTCTGGATGGGGAAGAGCGCGTTCTCCTGGTGGACGGTGAAGTAGGCGTAGGCCATCGAGCCGGAGGCGACGAGCGCCGCGACGCGGGTGCCCAGGCCGAGCAGGACCAGGGAGCCGCAGACCAGTTGGATGACCGCGGCGTACCAGCCGGGCCAGGTGCCGGCCTTGATGCTGCCGCCGCCGTAGGCGCCGCCGAGGACGCCGAACAGGGAGGCGGCGCCGTGGCAGGCGAAGAGCAGCCCGACGACCGCGCGGTGCAGGGCGATCAGGTGGGGGCGGGCCGCGGCGGTGGTGGTTCTCGCCGTGGTGGTGAACTGGGACATGGTTTGTCTCCTCAGCCGAAACCAGTGGGGTGGTTCTGGAGCTGTGCGCGTGCCCTGACCATGTGGGGTGACATGGCGTCGGGCACGGGAGCAGGCCGGCGACCGCACGCCGCCGATCATGGACCCGACAATCCAATTGCTCTATTGCAGGCAACGGGGGGCCCGGCGTCAAGGGGTACCCGAACCGTTCCGGTGCGCAGGACTGAGTACGGATACTCAGGCGCGCCCGGCCCGCCCGTTGCAGGCTGGTGTGGTGCTCTGGTCAGACCCCCGCGACGAGCCGTCGCAAGAGGCTCGTGAGGTGCAGCGCAGGCTGCGCCGGACGGCGGTGCTGATCGCGCTGCTGGCGCTGCTCGGGGCGGCCCTGGTGCTGGTGTAGGCGGAGGTCGCCCGTCGCGGCACTAGGCTTGTCCGCATGACCGCTCGCCGCCCGCTGGTTCTCGCGTCCGCCTCCCCCGCCCGGCTGGGCCTGCTGCGGCAGGCGGGCCTGGATCCGCTGGTGCGGGTGAGCGGGGTGGACGAGGACGCGCTGAGCGCCGACACGCCGGGCGAGCTGGCGCTGGTGCTGGCGGTGGCGAAGGCGGAGAAGGTCGCGGGCGAGCTGGCCGGCGAGCCGGGCGAGCCGCCGCTGGTGGTCGGCTGCGACTCGGTGCTGGAGCTGGACGGCGCCGCGCTGGGCAAGCCGGCCGACGCGGCGGAGGCCGTCGCCCGCTGGCGGGCGATGCGCGGCCGCGAGGGCGTGCTGCGGACGGGTCACTGCGTGATCGACACCGCGACCGGGCGGCGGGCGGGCGCGACCGCCTCGACCACCGTCCGGTTCGGGACGCCGGACGACGCCGAGGTCGCCGCGTACGTCGCCTCCGGCGAACCGCTGCACGTGGCCGGGGCGTTCACCCTGGACGGCCGTTCGGCACCGTTCGTGGAGGGGATCGACGGCGACCCCGGCAACGTGATCGGCCTGTCGCTGCCGCTGCTGCGCCGCCTGCTCGCCGAGCTGGACGTGCGCATCACCGACCTGTGGGCCTGACCCCGGCTCAGCCCGCCGCGGGGGCGTGCTTCGCCAGGTAGCCGAGCACGTCGGGCAGCGCGCCGTCCTTGAGCAGGGCGGAGCCGTGGTTGCCGCCGGGGTAGATCTTGAGCTGCTTGTCCTCGGCGACCGAGGCGTCGTAGAGGGCCTTGGCGTTGTCGTTGAACGGGGAGTCGTTCTGCTCGGCGGCGAAGTAGGTGGGCGTCTTCACCCGGGTGACCGCGAGCGCGGCGTTGTACTGGGGGTAGGTCTCGGGCGAGCTGAGCGACACCACGGCCTCGATCGGCAGCGGGTTGTCCAGTTTGGCGGCGACCAGCGAGCCGGCGCCGCCCTTGGAGGCGCCGACCAGCGCGACCGCGCCGACGCCCTTGGTCTTGAGGTAGGCGGAGCCGGCCTTGATCACCTCGGTGACGTCGCCCTCCGAGGTGTAGGCCAGGACGGCGTACCCGGCCTCGGTGAAGGCCGGGAAGTCGAGCGCCCACTCGCAGAGCGAGCCGTCCCGCTGGTGCGAGAAGACCACCGCGACCTTGGCGTGACCGGCGTCGGAGTCCCGGTAGTAGGCGTCGAGGCCGGTGCCGCCGGAGGTGCCCGCGTCCAGGGCGAAGGCCCCCTTCTCGGCCTCGGCCGCGGTGAGGCAGCCGTAGGTGTCGGCGCTCGGGGCGGGCGCGGCACCGGTCTTCCCGGAGCCGCCGGAGCAGGCGGTGAGCAGCAGTGCGGTCGCGGCCAGCGCGACGGGCAGCGTGGAACGCTTCACGTTTCCCCCGTGAATCGTACGAATGGTGCGGTTGTGGCTGTGACGCTAGGGAGCGGCCGGATCCGGGTCAATGGTCTGGACCGTTCCGTTGTCACCCGGACCGGGCCGGAAACGGAACGAAGGATTCCCCTTCCGGGGTGCGGAATCGGACAGAACCCGGCCCGTACATCTGTCGCAGAGTTCCACTGTTCCGCGAGCGGGGCCCCGTTAGGCTGACGCAGCCGGGCCGGGAAGGAGCGACGAGGAGCGGAAGATGACCGATGGAGTGCTCAACGTCGTTCTGGGACTGGTCGCTTCGGCGATCAGCGCCGGGCTGGGCTGGCTGGCCCAGTCGCTGCGCCGGCGGCGCCGGCTGGGGCGGGAGCGCGCCTTCTTCGGTCTGCCCGCCGCGGGCGAGGCACTGCTGGTGGTCAACCGCCAGGCGTCCGCCGCGGACGCGAAGAGCGTGGCCCGCGACGACGTGTACGCGTTGATGGAGCTGGCCGCACTGGTGCGCGAGTGCGGTGCGCGGGCCACCCTGACCGGGCACGACGAAGTCCGGCAGGGGCTGGGCGACAAGACCGAGTTCTGCGTGGGCGGCCCGGCCGGCAACCGGCGGACGGCGGCCCACCTGGAGTCCTGGCTGCCGGGGGTGGCGTTCGTCAGCCCGCCCGCGGAGGCCGGCCACCCGGTGCACACCCTGGTGGTCGGTCCGCGCGAGTTCCGGTTCCTGACCTCCCGGGAGGAGCCCGGCCAGCGGGCGCACGCGCTGCTGGCCCGAATACACCTGCGCGAGGGCGGGCGGCCGGTGTTCGTGATAGCCGGGCAGACCGCGGTGTCCAACCACGCGGCGGCCCGCTACCTGCTGACCCACCACCGGACGCTGGCCCGCAAGCACGGCCGCAACGGCGCGTTCGCGGTGGTGCTGCGGGTGGTGAACGCCCGCGCCTACGGGCCGGACGTGGTCGAGTTCGAGGCCGACGTGACGGCCGCGGCGACCGCCCGGCCCGGACCGGCGGCCGCCTGAGCCGACCCGGTGTGGCCAAGGCCACCCCGCCCCCGCGGACCCCTCCCGCACCCCGGCGCGCGGGCGTCCGGGCCCGCTGCCTGCGGCGCGGCCCCAACCGCCGCCGCTCGTACGGGAGTCCGACCACCGAGCGTGTGAGCACGCTCACCACCAGGGACTACTCGCCGGTAGCGCCCTCCAATCCATAGACTCGACGAGGTTCGAGAAGGGAGCCACAGTGCGCAAGGTGCTCATCGCCAACCGCGGAGAAATCGCCGTCCGCGTCGCCCGGGCCTGCCGGGACGCGGGAATCGCCAGCGTCGCCGTCTACGCGGAGCCTGACCGGGACGCGCTGCACGTGCGGGCGGCCGACGAGGCGTACGCGCTGGGCGGCGACACCCCCGCGACCAGCTACCTGGACATCGCCAAGGTCCTGAAGGCCGCCGCCGACTCCGGCGCCGACGCCGTCCACCCCGGCTACGGCTTCCTCTCCGAGAACGCCGACTTCGCCCAGGCCGTCCTCGACGCGGGCCTGACCTGGATCGGCCCGCCGCCGCAGGCCATCCGCGACCTCGGCGACAAGGTCACCGCCCGGCACGTCGCCCAGCGCGCCGGCGCCCCGCTGGTGGCCGGCACCGCCGACCCGGTCTCCGGCGCCGACGAGGTCGTCGCCTTCGCCGCCGAGCACGGCCTGCCGGTCGCCATCAAGGCGGCGTTCGGCGGCGGCGGCCGCGGCCTGAAGGTCGCCCGCTCGCTGGAGGAGATCCCCGAGCTGTACGAGTCGGCGGTCCGCGAGGCGGTCGCCGCGTTCGGCCGCGGCGAGTGCTTCGTCGAGCAGTACCTCGACAAGCCCCGGCACGTCGAGACCCAGTGCCTGGCCGACCAGCACGGCAACGTCGTGGTGGTCTCCACCCGCGACTGCTCGCTGCAGCGCCGGCACCAGAAGCTGGTCGAGGAGGCGCCCGCGCCGTTCCTCACCGCCGAGCAGAACGCCGAGCTGTACCGGGCGTCCAAGGCGATCCTGCGCGAGGCGGGCTACGTCGGCGCCGGCACCTGCGAGTTCCTGGTCTCCCAGGACGGCCTGATCTCCTTCCTGGAGGTCAACACCCGCCTCCAGGTCGAGCATCCGGTCTCCGAGGAGGTCGCCGGCCTGGACCTGGTCCGCGAGATGTTCCGGATCGCCGACGGCGAGGAGCTCGGCTACGACGACCCGGAGATCCGCGGCCACTCCTTCGAGTTCCGGATCAACGGCGAGGACCCGGGCCGCGGCTTCCTGCCCGCGCCCGGCACGGTGACGCTGTTCGCCCCGCCGTCCGGCCCCGGCGTCCGGCTGGACGCGGGCGTCGAGTCCGGCTCGGTGATCGGCCCCGCCTGGGACTCCCTGCTGGCCAAGCTGATCGTCACCGGCGTCGACCGCAAGCAGGCCCTGCAGCGGGCCGCGCGCGCCCTGGAGGAGTTCAAGGTCGAGGGCATGGCCACCGCCATCCCGTTCCACCGGGCGGTCGTCACCGACCCGGCCTTCGCCCCCGAACTCACCGGCTCCGCCGACCCGTTCACCGTCTACACCCGGTGGATCGAGACCGAGTTCGACAACACCATCCCGCCGTTCACCGGCGCCGGCGCCGAGGGCGAGGAGCCCGAGGGCCGGGAGACCGTGGTGGTCGAGGTCGGCGGCAAGCGGATCGAGGTCTCGCTGCCGTCCTCGCTGGGCGTCGCCTCCGCCCCGGCGGCGGGCACGGGCGCCGCGAAGGCCAAGCGCCGGGCCGGCGGCAAGAAGGCCGCCTCGGCGGTCTCCGGCGACACCCTGGCCTCGCCGATGCAGGGCACCATCGTCAAGGTCGCCGTCGAGGAGGGCCAGGTCGTCGCCGAGGGCGAGCTGATCGTCGTCCTGGAGGCGATGAAGATGGAGCAGCCGCTCAACGCCCACAAGGCCGGCACCGTGGTCGGCCTGACCGCCGAGGTCGGCGCCTCCGTCTCCAGCGGCGCCGCGCTCTGCGAGATCAAGGACGTCTGAGCACCGGACGCGTGAGGCAGGGGCGGCGGGAGTACGTCAACTCCCGCCGCCCCTGCGGCTATCCGGCCGCGCCGAGCACCAACTCCTCGACGCCGCACAGGAACCGGGCCATCTCCTCCCGGTCCAGCAGCGCGCCGTCCGCCACCATCCGCAGTTCGACCGCGCCGGGCACCACCACCACGTCCACCGCGACGGACACCCCGGGGCGGGCCGGGAACTCGGCCGGGAAGCTCAACTCCCGCTCCCCGGCGGCCTCCTGGGCCGACGCGTCGGCCATCAGCGCGGCCAGCGGATCCCTCGTGTCGTTCCAGACCACCGAGTGGTCGGCCAACTCGACGCCCGCGGCCCGCAGTCCGTCCAGCTCGGCGTCCAACTCCGGCTTGTCGTAGCCGGCGTGGCGGTACGCGGCGAGCGCCGGGCCGTGGGCCCGGCGGACGGTCTCGGCGAAGTCCTCGGAGACCTCCGGGAGGTGGAACAGGCCCTCCTGGGCGAGCGTGGTGACCGCCTCGGCGGCCTGCTCGGTGAACCGGTTGCCGACCACCACCTGGCACAGGAAGGCGCGCTGCCCGCCGAGCCGGACCAGTTCGGTGGCGGCGGCGGCCAGCAGCACCGTGGCGTCGCCGGTGCGCAGCCGGGCCGCGGCCGCCGGGAGCGCGGCGGCCAGCGCCGGGGAGCGCAGCACCGCGTACGGGAAGGTCCGCGCCGGGTCCGGCTCGCCGTCCGGGCGGGGCAGCAGGACGCGCGGCCCGGCCGCCAGCTTCTCCCGCCAGTGCCGGCGGGCGGCGGCGTCCCGGCGGCGGCCGCGCGGCGAGCGCTGCTCGGCGGCCTCCTCCAGCGGCTGGGCGAACTCCCGTTCGGCGCGCAGCTGTTCGGCGGTGCGCCCGGCGGCCAGCAGCATCAGGTCGCGGACCATCCGGCGCATCCCCCAGCCGTCCGCGGCGGTGTGCGACAGCACGACGACGGCCTGCCGGACGAGTCCGCCGACCAGCACCAGGGCCAGCCGCACCGGCCAGCCGCGGGCCGGGTCGAAGGGCTCGGCGGCGTACCCGGCGGCCAGCTCCGCGGCGGCCGCCGCGGCCGCGCCGGCCGTCTCCCGGTGCAGCAGCGCCACCGGGAGGACGCCCTCGGCGTCCACCACCTGGACGAGGTCGCCGTCCTCCTCGACCAGCCGGGTGCGCAGCGCGTCGTGCAGGTGGAGCAGTTCGGCGTAGGCGCGGAGCACCTCCTCCGGCGCCATGCCGGGGTCGACCGGGGCGGCCAGCCGCAGGTTGTAGCGGGGCGCGTCGGCGCCGAGCCCGGCCAGGGCCGTGTGGATGGCGCGCTGCCCCCAGGTCGCGGGGCCGCGGCCGCCGCGGGCCGCACGCACCGTCAGTTCCGCCGTCCGGTCGGGTGATTCGCTGGCTGCGTCCATGGGCGCAGACGCTACAAGCGGCCCGGTCGGGGCGGCCAGGGGTCGGCGCCGGGCGGGCCGGAACCGGTCAGCGGGGCGCCCCCGGTGCGGCGGGGGCGCCCGTCAGCGGATCCGCTCGGCCAGCCGGGCGGCGGGCGGCAGGGCCGTGTGCGGGGCGGGGCGGCGCTGGCCGGGCAGCGGGCTGCCGGGGGCCTGGCCGGACGGCCCGGCGGCCCGGCGGGCGGCCTGCTGGTGCGCCCCGGACTCGGCGGACAGGCCGAGCGAGGCCACCGAGACCTGCACCCCGCAGTCGGCGAGCGCGTGCTGCTCCCGGGAGGTGAGGTCGTCCAGCAGGGTGCGCTCGTCGGTGACCAGCCGGGTGATCGCCTCGGTGGCGACGGTCTGGAACATGCTGTCCGTGCCGAGCTTGGTGTGGTCGGCCAGCACGATCACCTCGTTGGCGGCCTGCACCAGCGCCCGGTCGACCGAGGCGGAGAGCATGTTGGCGGTGGACAGGCCGCGTTCGGCGGTCAGGCCGCTGCCGGAGATGAACGCCTTGGTGACCCGCAGCCCGGCCAGCGACTGCTCGGCGCCGCTGCCCACCAGGGCGTAGTTGGAGCCGCGCAGGGTGCCGCCGGTCATCACCACCTCCACCCGGTTGGCGTGCGCCAGCGCCTGGGCGACCAGCAGCGAGTTGGTGACCACCGTCAGCCCCGGCACCCGGGCGAGCCGGCGGGCCAGCTCCTGGGTGGTGGTGCCGGCGCCGACCACGATGGCGTCGCCCTCCTCGACCATGTCCGCGGCGAGGTCGGCGATGGCGCTCTTCTCGGCGGTGGCGAGGTGGGTCTTCTGCGGGTAGCCCGGGTCGCGGCTGAAGCCGCCGGGCAGCACCGCGCCGCCGTGGCGGCGGTCGAGCAGCCCTTCGGACTCCAGCGCCCGGACGTCCCGGCGGACGGTGACTTCGGAGGTCTGGACGACGCGGGCCAGCTCACGGAGCGACACGGCTCCGTTGGCGCGCACCATCTCGAGGATCAACTGGCGACGTTCTGCTGCAAACACAGGACCGACGGTAACCCGAGTGACCGTCTGCTTTCAGGCGTTTGCACCTGGTAACGGGATTTGCTCACCTCGGAACGGCGCACGACCGTACAATGCGCGCTCCACCGCCCGGGTGAGCCGGGCAGTGCGCGCCCGGCTCGTTCCCGTACGTCCCGCGCGCCCCCTAGGAGCCGGCGCCCTCGCGCTTGCGGATGTGCAGCTGGCGGGCCGCCTCGGCGGTCGAGCCGGACAGCGACGGGTAGACCGTGAAGGCGCTCGCGACCTGCTCCACCGTCAGGTTGTTGTCCACCGCCAGCGAGATGGAGTGGATCAGCTCGGAGGCGCGCGGGGCGACCACCACGCCGCCGACCACGATGCCGGTGCCGGGGCGGGCGAACAGCTTCACGAAGCCGTCCCGGATGCCCTGCATCTTGGCCCGCGGGTTGCCGCGCAGCGGGAGCTTGACCTCGACGGCGTCCATCTTCCCGCAGGACACGTCGGCGTGGGTGTAGCCGACGGTGGCGATCTCCGGGTCGGTGAACACGTTGGACGCCACGGTCTTCAGGTTCAGCGGCTGCACCGCGTCGCCGAGCGCGTGGTACATCGCGATCCGGCCCTGCATGGCGGCCACCGAGGCCAGCATGAAGACGCCGGTGCAGTCGCCGGCCGCGTACACGCCGGGGGCGGAGGTGCGGGAGACCCGGTCGACCTTGATCTGGCCCCAGTCGTTGACCGCGACGCCGGCCTCCTCCAGGCCCAGGTCCGCGGTGTTGGGGATGGAGCCGACCGCCATCAGGCAGTGCGTGCCGGTGATCACCTTGCCGTCGGCCAGCGCCACCTCGACCCGGTCGCCCACCCGCTTGGCGCTCTCGGCCCGGGAGCGGCTCATCACGTTCATGCCGCGGCGGCGGAAGACGTCCTCCAGCACCTCGGCGGCGTCCGGGTCCTCGCCAGGGAGCACCCGGTCGCGCGAGGAGACCAGCGTGACGTTCGAGCCGAGCGCCTGGTAGGCGCCGGCGAACTCGGCGCCGGTGACGCCGGAGCCGACCACGATCAGCTCGCGCGGCAGCTCCTCCAGGTCGTACACCTGCGTCCAGGCGAGGATCCGCTCGCCGTCCGGCCGGGCGTCGGGCAGCTCGCGCGGGCGGACGCCGGTGGCGATCAGCACCGCGTCGGCGCGCACCGACTCGGTGCCGCCGTCGGCGAGGTCGACCAGCACCTCGCGGGAGCCGTCGATCGCCTGGCCGCCGGTGCCGAGCCGGCCGCGGCCGCGCAGCACGGTCACCCCGGCGCGGGTGACGGCCTGGGTGATGTCGTGCGACTGGGCGATCGCCAGCCGCTTCACGCGCCGGTTGACCTTGCCGAGGTCGACGCCGACCACCCGGGCCGGGTCGGCCGGGTCCGGCGTGCCGTCCGCGACCAGGATGCCGAGTTCCTCGTAGGAGCTGTCGAAACTGGTCATCACCTCGGCGGTGGCGATCAGCGTCTTGGACGGCACGCAGTCCGTCAGCACCGCCGATCCGCCCAGACCGTCGCGGTCGACGACGGTCACCTCCGCGCCGAGCTGGGCTGCCACGAGGGCCGCCTCGTATCCGCCTGGTCCGCCACCGATGATCACGATCCGAGTCACGTGCCCCATTGTCCCGCATGCCGGAACCGATTCCACGCCGGGGCCGTTGTTGCTGCCCCGTCCCGGTCGCCGCCGCTAGCCGGTCTGCTGGATCGAGGCCGACACCAGCACCCCGCCGGACACCGTGTAGGTGCCCTCGTAGGTCTTCGTGCTGCCGTCGGTCTGGACCGCGTAGATCACCGCGCGCACCTGGTTCGAACCGAAGGTGCTGGTGGTGCCCAGGTAGATGCTGGCGGTGGTGGCGTAGCCCTTCACCCAGCCGTTGTAGTCGCTGCCGCCGATGTTCTTGCCGCCCAGCGCCCAGGCCGCCGCGTAGTCGTGGTTGCTGATGTCCTCGTAGTACTGCTGGACCACGGCGATCGCGCTGGTGAGCGTCGGGTTGCCGCCGCCCTTGGCGGTGGTGACCGTGACGGTCGGGTTCGGCGTGGCGGTGACCGTCTGCGGGGTGACGGTGACCGTCGGGCTCGGCGTCGGCGTGACGGTGACGGTCGGCGTCGGGGTGGGCGTCGCGGTGACGGTCACCGCGCCCGGCGGGCTGGCCCCCGCCGGACCGCCGCCGCCGCCCGAACCGCAGCCGACCGCGGTCGCGAGCAGCACCGCCGCCACCGCCGAGGCTCCCGCCACTGCCGGTAGTTGTCGCATGAGGACGCTCCCGTCCGGCGCGCACCCCGCCCCCCGGCCCGGCGGGTCCGCCCGCGGGATGAGACCTCCCTCCACGGTAGGCCCGCCGCGGACGCGCAGCCCGGTGGGCCGTCCCGCTCCCGTAGGCTGGCGCCATGTCGCTCTACGCCGCCTACGCCACCAACCTCGACGCCCGGCAGATGTCCCGGCGCGCCCCGCACTCCCCGCTGCGCGGCACCGGCTGGCTGCCCGGCTGGCGGCTGACCTTCGGCGGTGAGCAGCTCGGCTGGGAGGGCTCGCTGGCCACCGTGGTGGAGGACGAGAAGGACCAGGTCTTCGTCTCGCTCTACGACGTGGCCCCGATGGACGAGGACGGCCTGGACCGCTGGGAGGGCGTGCAGCTCGGCATCTACCGCAAGGTGAAGCTGCGCGCGCAGACCCTGGACGGCGAGGTCGCGGTCTGGACGTACGTGCTGAACGACTACGAGGGCGGGCTGCCCGCCGCCCGCTACCTGGGCCTGATCGCGGACGCGGCGGAGAGCGCCGGCGCCCCCGACGACTACGTGCTGGACCTGCGCCGCCGGCCCTGCTGACGGGCGGGCGGGCCGCCCCTCGCCGAGCGCCTGTGGGTTCCGCCCGGAACCCTTGCCGTCGCGGGGACGAATGCCGTCCTTCCGTGCAATCCGGGTAACGATCCGGCATGGCCCGGCCATGATGTCTACGCGCGTAGGCAGATTTGACCTATCCTCGACCGCGTGAACGCATCTCCTCAGACGGTCGCCCCCGCCGACCCCTACGCCGCCGCCCGGGCCGCCGCCGACCGGCTGCGCGAACTCACCGGCGCCGAGCGCCACGACGTCGCCCTCGTGATGGGCTCCGGCTGGGTGCCGGCCGCCGACGCCCTGGGCGAGACCCTCGCGGAGTTCCCGGTCACCGACCTGCCCGGCTTCCCCGCCCCCTCGGTGGCCGGCCACGCCGGCACCATCCGCTCGGTGCGGATCCCCGGCGCCGGCGAGCGCCGCGCCCTGGTCTTCCTCGGCCGCAACCACTACTACGAGGGCCACGGCGTGGCCACCGTGGTGCACGGCGTGCGCACCGCCGCCGCGGCCGGCTGCCGGACGATCGTCCTCACCAACGGCTGCGGCGGCCTGCGCGAGGGCTGGGTCCCCGGCCAGCCGGTGCTGATCAGCGACCACATCAACCTGACCGCGGACTCCCCGATCGTCGGCGCCAACTTCGTCGACCTCACCGACCTGTACTCCAAGCGCCTGCGCACCCTGTGCCGCGAGATCGACCCGTCCCTCGACGAGGCCGTCTACGTGCAGTTCCGCGGCCCGCACTACGAGACCCCGGCCGAGGTCAACATGGCCCGGGTGATCGGCGGCGAACTCGTCGGCATGTCCACCACCCTGGAGGCCATCGCCGCCCGCGAGGCCGGCGCCGAGGTGCTCGGCATCTCGCTGGTCACCAACCTGGCCGCGGGCATCACCGGCGAACCGCTCAACCACGCCGAGGTGCTGGAGGCCGGCAAGGCGTCCGCCGAGCGGATGGGCGCGCTGCTGGCGAAGGTCCTGGAGCGGATCTGACACCCCGGCGAGGGCCGGACTCCCGCCCCGGAGCGCCCGCCTGACGGAGAATCGGGTGATGTGGCGGGCAGCAGCAGCACGGGGCGACGGGGCGGGAGCCGGACCGCCGCACCGGGGCGGGGCGGGGACGGGGGCGGAGCGACGACGGCCGGGCCCGCGACCGGGCGACCGGGCGGAGCACGCGGGGCCGCGGAGCCGCAGCCGGCGCCGGGCGAACGGCAACCGGGCCCGTGGCCACGCCGCTCGCCGGACGCGCGGAGCGGCCCGGGGCCGGACGACCGGCGGCGCGGAGCCGCAGCCGGGCCGCCCGGCCCCGGCCCCGCACCGCGCCCCACCGCACGTCCCCGCCCTCATCCCCGTCCTCCGCACCTCTTCGCCCTCGTCCTCACACCTCTCTCACCCCTCGTCCTCACACCCCCAGGGAGCGGTCCGCATGTCGCAGGCACCCACCAACGACCTCCTCGACCGGGCCCGCGCCTGGCTGGCCGAGGACCCCGACCCGGAGACCCGCGCCGAGCTGACCGCGCTGCTGGCCGCCGCCGAGGGGCCGGAGGCCGAGGGCGAGGACCGGATCGCCTGGTCCCGGCTGGCCGAACGCTTCGCCGGGCGCCTCCAGTTCGGCACCGCCGGCCTGCGCGGCGAGCTGGGCGCCGGGCCGATGCGGATGAACCGGGCCGTGGTGATCCGGGCCGCCGCCGGCCTGGCCGGGTACGTCCGCAAGCACCCGGAGCTCGGTGACCTGGTGGTGATCGGCTACGACGCCCGGCACAAGTCGTACGACTTCGCCCTCGACACCGCCGCCGTGGTGGTGGGCGCCGGGCTGCGCGCCGCACTACTGCCGCGCGCGCTGCCCACGCCCGTCCTCGCCTTCGCGATCCGGCACCTGGGCGCGGCGGCCGGCGTGGTGGTGACCGCCAGCCACAACCCGCCGCAGGACAACGGCTACAAGGTCTACCTCGGCGACGGCTCGCAGATCGTCCCGCCCGCGGACGCCGACATCGCCGCCGAGATCGACGCGCTGGGCGCGCTCGCCGACGTCCCGCGCGCCGAGTCCGGCTGGGAGCTGCTCGGCGAGGACGTGCTCGCCGCCTACCTGGCCCGCGCCGTCTCCGTCCTGGACGCCGCCGGGCCGCGCGAGCTGACCACCGTCTACACCCCGCTGCACGGCGTCGGCCGGGACGTGCTGCTGGCCGCGTTCGCCGCCGCCGGCTTCCCCGCCCCGACCGTGGTCGCCGAACAGGCCGAGCCGGACCCGGACTTCCCCACCGTCGCGTTCCCCAACCCGGAGGAGCCCGGCGCGATGGACCTCGCCTTCGCCACCGCCCGCGCGGCCCGCCCCGACCTGGTGATCGCCAACGACCCGGACGCCGACCGCTGCGCCGTCGCCGTCCCCACCACCGACAACGACTGGCGGATGCTGCGCGGCGACGAGGTCGGCGCCCTGCTCGGCGCGGCCCTGGCCGCCAAGACCGGCGACGGCGTCTTCGCCACCACCATCGTCTCCTCCACCCTGCTCGGCCGGATCGCCGCCGCGGCCGGGCTGGGCTACGCCGAGACCCTCACCGGCTTCAAGTGGATCGCCCGCGCCGAGGGCATCCGCTACGGCTACGAGGAGGCGCTCGGCTACTGCGTCGACCCGGACGGCGTCCGCGACAAGGACGGCATCACCGCCGCCCTCCAGATCGCCGAACTCGCGGCCGGCCTCAAGCGTGACGGCCGCACCCTCACCGACCTGCTGGACGACCTGGCCCTTGCGCACGGCCTGCACGCCACCGACCAGCTCTCGGTCCGGGTCGACGACCTCTCCGTCATCTCCGACGCGATGGCCGCGCTGCGCGAGAAGCCCCCCGTCGAGCTGGCCGGCCTCACCGTCACCCGCGCCGACGACCTCACCGCCGGCACCCCCGACCTCCCCCCGACCGACGGCCTCCGCTACTTCCTCACCGGCCCGACCGTCACCTCCGCCCGCGTGGTCGTCCGCCCCTCCGGCACCGAGCCCAAGCTCAAGTGCTACCTCGAAGCCGTCCTCCCGGTCCCCACCCCCGCCGACCTCCCGGCCGCCCGCCTCCGCGCTCAGGCCCTCCTCGACGTCCTCAAGCAGGACTTCGCCACGGCGGCGGGGCTCGCCTGAACGGTGCTCCTCGCACCGCCGCACGCGTAAAGGCCGGGTGCGTCCCAGGGATCACCGGGACG
>NZ_JBHUWH010000036.1:0-30841 GCF_042670125.1 Kitasatospora sp. NPDC057198
CTTCCGGTTCTGCTACTGCGACGCAGCGGCACGGACACGTCGATGGGCTCCGGCCGTCAGCAGCACGGACCCGCCGTTCCCCGGGCCCCCGGTGGTTGCTCTCCCGTCGTTCTCAGGCGAGGTGGAAGACCGGCCCGCGCGGCGTGAACGGCAGGGTCGCGCCGCGCGGGACGAGGTAGGCGTGTTCGCGGCGGGGGACGCGCAGGACGTCGCAGGCGGCGTCGGTGATGATCAGCAGGGGGGCGGTGGCGGGGAAGTCGGGGGCGCGGGCGAGCAGGTCGATCCCGGGTTGCAGGACGGTGCCGCCGCGACCGTGGACGCGGACCCGGCCGGCGAGTTCGGCGACCGGCAGGTAGCCCGCGTCGTGGGGGGCGCTGTCGCAGAAGACGACCCGGGCGGCGGGGACGTCGCGGGCGGCGGCGTAGGAGGCGATCGCGCCGAGCGCCTTGCCGAGCAGGGTGCGGTCCATCGTGCCGGAGGTGTCGAGGAGGACGCCGAAGGTGCAGCGCGGAGTCTCCTCGTACGGGTGGTGGCGTCCGGCGCGCGGGATGTCGGGGCTGGCGGACTGGCGGCGGGAGGGGCGGGCGTAGGAGCGCAGCGGTTCGGGGCGGGGGACGTGCTCGTCGAACCAGCGGGCGAGCCGGGCGTCCCAGGGCAGGGGCGGGTGGGCGAGGGCGCGGATCTCCTCGACGAGTCCGGCGGGCAGCAGTCCGCGGTCGCGGACGTGCAGGTCGAAGCCCTGTTGCAGGCCGCGCCGGTAGAAGTCGTCGAGGTCGACGTAGCCGCGGGAGCCGTCACGGGGCAGCGGTTCGCCGAGGACGTCGCCGAGGCCCTTGCCGCGCAGGGTGGCGAGGCGGCGCAGCCGGCGCTGGTCGCGGACGATCCGGTCGTAGACCTCTTCGGCGGAGAGCCCCTTCAACTCCGGGTCGTGGAGCAGCCCTTCGGGCATCTCGCCGACGTCCATCTCCAGCAGCCAGCCGTTGATGACGTAGTCGGCGGCGACGTTGAAGAGGTAGGGGTCGCGGCCGCCGGTGCGGTCGCCGTGGCGCAGGGCGGCGTGCAGCATCTCGTGGGCGAGGATGAAGCGCCATTCCCCGTCGGTGTGGCGGCGCAGCGGGTTGAGGTAGATCTCGCCGGCTCCGGCGTTGACGGCGGCGATCGAGATGCCGTGGGCGCGGGCGAGTTCGGCGTCGGCGACCAGGGTGAGTCCGGCGGCGAGGCCGCCGAGCAGGGGGTAGTTGGAGACGAACCAGCCGAGGGCGCGTTCCCAGGGGCGCTGCGGGAGGCGGTTGCCGTCGAGGGTCTCGCGGCGGCCGGCGGCGACGTCCATGGCGGCGGAGACGGTGCGGGTGAGGGCGTGGGCGAAGGCGAGGGTCCGGTCCTCCGGGTCCTCGCGGGCGGTCCAGGGCGCGAGGTGCTGGTCGGGCCGGTCACCGCCGGTGCCGCAGGCCCGGTACTCGGGCGGGACGCCGTCGCGGCGCCAGCGGGCGGCGAGGTCGTCCTCGTCGCCGCCGGGCCAGTTGCCGGGCAGGTCGTCGGGGGTTCGGCCGATCGGGAAGGTGTGCAGGAAGCGGTTGACGACGGCGCAGCGGGCGGCGAGGTCGGCGGCGTCGGGCTGGACGCGGGCGCCGCGGGCGGCGGGGAGGTGGCCGAAGCCGAGGTGGAGCAGGGCGTGGGCGAGGGCCCAGGCCCACTCCTCGGGTTCGGCGCGGCGGCGCCGGTTGTGGTGCAGGGTGCCGTGCGAGTCGGCGACGACCCAGCCGGTGGCGGGGTGCAGCGGGCAGTGCTCCTCGTCCAGGGTGCAGAGCCCGGCGGGGACGGCGTGGAGCGCGGGGTTGCGGTGGATCGTGGCGAGTCCGGCGGCGAACGCGGCCTTGACCGGGTCGGGCTTGGCGGCCTTCTCCGGCCCGGCGGCCCGGCGGCCGCTCATCGGCGGGCCCCGGCGGCCCGGCGGCGGCCGCTCACCGGCGGGCCTCGACCAGGCGGGGCAGGTCGCGGGCGGCCTCGATCAGGAACCAGGACGGCAGCACGGGGTTGCCGTCGGGGCCGTCGGCGATGACGGCCTGGGCGACCTCGACGGAGATCTCGGCGAGCTGCACCAGCAGTGACTTGGCGCGGTAGGCGTGCTGGCGGACGGTCGGCGAGGCGTGCTCCTTGCGGGCGGGCAGCTCCTTGACCAGTCGGCCGCGGAAGGAGTCGGCGAGGTAGTAGAGCAGGTCGCGGTCCTCGACGCGGTACGGCCAGGAGGCGTCGCCCTTCATGATCGCGTCCAGCCCGTACGCGTTGCGGACGATCTTGGCGTAGCCGCAGAAGGCGACGGCGTGGGCCGGGGTGAGCAGGCCGTGGGCGATCACCTTGAGGGTGTCCTCGTCGATGCCGGGGCCGAAGGAGTGCAGCGCGTCGGAGAGCATGTGCCAGGCGCGCGGGGTGGAGAAGGGTTCCTCGGTCTTCGGCGGGGCGGACCACAGGTGGTCGGGCCGGTCGGTGAGGTGGTCGGTGATCCACGGGTGGATGCCGTGCCCGGCGGCCCAGCGGAGCCAGTCGTCGGCGCTGGCCCGCAGGTGGACGTGGATCAGCCGGTTGAGCAGCGCGGACGGCATCGGGCGGGCGAGCGCGCCGTCGGTGGCGCGGTTGCCGGCGCCGATCACGATGGAGCCGGGTGGCAGTTCGTAATTGCCGATCCGGCGGTCCAGGATCAGCGAGTAGAAGGCTTTCTGGACGTCGGGGGTGGCGGCGTTCAGCTCGTCCAGGAACAGGCAGTAGGGCTGGTCGCGGGCGATGGTCTCGGGCGGGCAGAACCGGGAGCGGCCCTCGGGGGTGAGCTGCGGGACGCCGATCAGGTCCTCGGGGGCGAGCTGGGTGCCGAGCAGCGAGACGCACTCCAGGCCGAGCGACTCGGCGAACCGGTTGACCAGCGAGGACTTGCCGATGCCGGGCGCGCCCCAGAGGAACACCGGCCGCACGGTGGCGAGGCCGAGCAGCAGTTCGGGGACCTGGGACGGCGACACGGTGACGGCAGACTGCACAGCTCTCCCAAGGCGGGTGGGGTTCAGGGGGTCCGGCGGCCAGTGTGGACGGCGGGGTGGACGGGCGCACCCGGTTTTCCGGCGGCGCGCCCTTGTCCACAGGCTGGGGACAACGCTGTGCGCGGCGGCTTCGGCGAGGCTTTGGACAACTTTCAACTTCATGGTTGAAAGTTGAACCAGATCGGCGTACGGTGAACCACGTGAACAAGTTGAAGCCTCAACAATCGGCTTCGACCCCCGTCCCGAGGAGAGAAGTCATGGGCATCTTCAACCGCAGCAAGAACACCGCCGTCACCGTCGCCGCCCCGGCCGCCGCCACCGCCGACGCCGTGCAGGGCCCGGAGCTGGCCCACCTGACCGGCGACTACACGATCGACGCCGCGCACTCCAAGATCGGCTTCGCGGTCCGCCATGCGATGGTCACCAACGTCCGCGGCGAGTTCGCCGAGTACGAGGGCAAGCTGTACCTGGACGGGACGAACCCGGCCGCGTCCACCGCCGAACTGGTGATCAAGGTCGCCTCGATCAGCACCGGCCAGGCCCAGCGGGACGAGCACCTGCGCACCGGCGACTTCTTCGACGCCGCCGCGCACCCGGAGATCACCTTCAAGTCGACCTCCGCCGAGCGGGTCGACGGCGACACCTACCGCCTGCACGGCGACCTGACCATCAAGGGCACCACCCGCCCGGTCGCCCTCGACCTGGAGTTCACCGGCGCGGCCACCGACGTGTACGGCGCCGACCGGGTCGGCTTCGAGGGCGGCACCAGCGTCGACCGCACTGCCTGGGGCCTGACCTACAACGCCGCGCTGGAGACCGGCGGCGTGCTGATCGGCGAGAAGGTCAAGCTGACCCTGGACGTCTCCGCCGTGCGAGCCTCCTGAGCCCGCCTGTCCCGGCCGCCGCGCGGCCGCCCCGGTACCGCCCCCGCCGTCCCCCCGGCGGGGGCGCCGCCGTTCCCGGGGGCTTCACGCGAGGAGCAGCGCCGCGTCCCCGTCCGGCAGCCAGCTGTCCGGCGGCCGGACCAACCAGCCCTCGGCGGCGGCCAGTTCGGCCGCGCAGGCACGCAGCGCGGCCAGCCCCGGGTGGCGCACGCCCGGCCGGTGCACCAGGCCGACCAGGCTGAGCGGCACCGGGTCGACCAGCGGACGGACCACCGCACCCGGGAGGTCGAGCGCCCCGGCGCTGGTCAGCACCGGATCGCCGTGCCGGGCCAGGTGGCGGGCGAACTCGGCGGCGCCGACCGGAGGGGTGCGCGCGGGCGCGGCCGCCAGCCCGTGCGCGGCCAGCAGCCGCAGGCCCAGGTCGGTCCACTCGGCGGTGGCGGGCTGCCCGGCGAACACGTCCACCGGGTGCCCGGCGAGCGCGGCCAGCGGGACGGCGGTCCGGGCGGCCAGCGGGTGGTCCGGCGGCAGGAAGACCGCCATCGGCTCCAGCCGGACGGGCAGGTGTGCCAGCCGGGCCCGGTAGGCGGCGGGCAGTCCGGCGTACCGGCCGAACGAGGCGTCCAGCCGGTGGGCGGCCAACTCCCGTGCGGCGGCGGTCAGTCCACCGCAGTAGCGGGCCAGCAGCTCGGCCTCCGGGCAGTGCCGGCGGGCCGCGGCGAGCACCCGTTCGGCGGTGTGTTCGGGCCCCCAGTCCTGGCTGTTGACGTCGACCAGCAGGCTCCTCGTCCCGCCGAACGCGGTGATCTCGGCCTGCAACTCGAGCAGTTGGCGCGCCTTGGGAAGCAGCGCCGCCCCCGCCTCGGTCAACTCGACGCTGCGGGTGGTGCGGTGCAGCAGCACGCAGCCCAACTGCCGCTCCAGCGACTGGACATCGCGACTGACGGCCTGCTGCGCCAGGTGCAGGCGCTCGGCGGCCCGGCCGAAGTGCAGGGTCTCGGCGACGGCGGCGAAGCTGCGCAGCAGGCGGGGGTGGACGTCTCGGGGCACGCCCGGAAGATTAACAACAGGAAGCGGTGAATGCGACGGATCGGGTGTTGGACGCCCCGTTCCCCCGCCCCCGAGGCTGGGGGCAGTCCCCACACCCGAAACCCTCCCCGGAGTCCTTCCTTGTCGCTGCCGCTCGCCCGCTACCGCCCGGTGTTCGCCGCCCCCGGCACGCTGGCCTTCACCCTCGCCGGGCTGCTGGGCCGGCTCGCCCTGGCGATGCACGGCGTCTGCGTCGTGGTGCTGGTCGCCGACCGGCGCGGTTCGTACGCGCTGGCGGGGGCGGTCTCCGCGGTCGGGGTGCTGGCGGGGGCGGCGCTGCTGCCGCTGCTGGGGCGGCTGGTGGACCGGCGCGGGCAGGCCCGGGTGGCGGTGCCCGCGGTGCTGGCCACCGCGCTGCCGACGGCGGCGCTGCTGCTGTGCGTGCGTTCCGGCGCGCCCGCCTGGACGCTGTTCCCGTGCTGGGCGCTGGCCGGCAGCAGCCCGGACCTGGGCGGGATGGCACGGGCCCGCTGGGCGCACCTGCACCGCGCGGATCCGGCCGTGCTGCACCGGGCCAACGCGCTGGAGCAGGCGCTGGACGAACTGTGCTTCATGGCCGGCCCGGTCCTCGGCATGGTGCTGTGCACCGCCGTCGCCCCCGAGGCCGGGCTGCTCGCCGCCTGGGCGCTGGGCACCGCCGGCACCCTGCTGTTCGCCGCCCAGCGCGCCACCGAACCGCCCCCGGCCGCCCGCGCCCGCTCCGCCGCCCGGGGGCTGCTCCGGACGCCGGGCCTGCCGCCGCTGCTGGCGGTGTTCCTGGCCGCCGGGGTGCTGTTCGGCTCGCTGGAGGTGACCACGCTCGCGTACACCGACGCGCTGGGCCGGCAGTCGGCGGGCGGCGGGCTGCTGGCCCTGGTGGCGGCCGGGTCCTGCGTGTCGGGGCTGGTGTTCGGCGCCGTCCGGCCGCGCCGCCCGGCGGCGGTGCGGCTGGCACTGGGCACCGGTGCGATGACCGCCCTGATGCTGCTGCCGTTGACTGCGGGCCTCGCCGGGGCGGGCGTGCCGCTGCTGGGGGCGGCCCTGCTGGTGGCCGGGTCGGGCACCGCGCCGACGATGATCAGCGGCATGACGCTGGCCCAACGCCTGCTGCCCGCAGGCCGGTTGACCGAGGGGATGGCGCTGGCGGTCTCGGCGATCCTGGTCGGCATCTCCACCGGGGCGACCCTGGGCGGCGCGCTCGCCCAGCACACCGCGCCCGGCACCGGCTACCTGCTGCCGGCCTGCGCCGCCGCGACGGCCCTGCTGGCGGCCACCGCGCTTGCCAGAAAGGTGGGTTGACGCTACGTCAGTTCCACCCGTACGCGTACTGCGGCAGCTCGGTCCCGTCCGGGAAGTGCGCGGTGCCACGGCCGAGGCGGCGGGCGCCGTGCCGTTCGTAGAAGGCGATCGCGCGCCGGTTGGCGGCCAGCACGTCCAGCCGGACGGGCGCGCCGGGGAAGCGTTCCAGGGCGGCGCGCAGCAGGCGGCCGCCGATCCCGCCGCCGGTGCGGCTGGGGCGGACGTGCAGCTGCTCCAGCCGGACTTCGCCGCCGTCCGGCACCAGGTAGGCGAAGCCTTCGACGTCCCCGCCGTCCCCACCATCCCCGCCGTCCCCGCCGTCCCCACCGCCCCCGCCGTCGTCCGGTGCGGCTTCGGCCAGCAGCAGGACGGGGGTGTCGGCGGGCGTCCCGTAGTCGGCGTCCAGCCGCAGCGTCCAGAGGAGTTCCTGCTCGGCGCCCTCGGCGTCCAGCACCCCGGCCGGGACCAGCCCGGCGTACGCGGAGCGGCGGCTCGCGAGGTACAGCCGGGCGACGGCGGGGGCGTCCGCCACGGTGCCCTCGCGCAGGACGCACGGGAACGCGGGCGGAGACGGTGGCAGGGTGCGGTCGGAGCCGGGATCGGGGTCGGGCATCCGGCCAGCCTCGCACACCCGGCCCCCGTACCCGGCGGTTCCTCGACCGGTCTTTCCGCCGCCGGGGGTTGAGCGTGTCCGAACCGGTGCCCTACAGTCGTCCCCACAGGATTCTGAACGCGTTCGAAATCCTGTCGCCGACCACCGGAGGGGGCGCCGTCCGCCGTGCCCGACGCGCCGGACGGGCAGTCGGCGCGCCCGCACGACCGACCCGGTGCCGGGGGGCACCGGGCACGTCGCCCGGCTTCCGATTCGCCCACCCGGTCCGGAGTTGTCCCGGTCCGGCTAGGCTCGGACGGGTAGACGACCGGGACGGAAGCGAATCAGGCGGGGCGAGGTGGCAGGTAAGGGCCAGGAGCGGACTCAGCAGCACCCGGTGGACCCGGGCGGCACGGAGGACGCGGGCGACAGCGCGGAGCAGGCCCCCGGCCTGCCCAACTCCGGCGAACTGGCGGGCGGCCGGGCCCAGCCGAAGACCGACAAGAGCGAGGCCACCCGCGCCCTGATCCTGGAGACCGCGATGCGGCTGTTCCAGGAACGCGGCTACGAGAAGACCACCATGCGGGCGATCGCCTCCGAGGCGGGCGTCTCGGTCGGCAGCGCCTACTACTACTTCTCGGCGAAGGAGTTCCTGATCCAGGGCTTCTACGACCAGATGACCTACGACCACGCCGCCGACGCCAAGGCCCGGATGGCGCACACCCGCGACTTCTCCGAGCGGCTCCGGATCGCGATCGAGTCCTGGCTCGACACCGCCGCCCCGTACCACGAGTTCTCCGCCCAGTTCTTCCGCACCGCGGCCGACCCGACCAGCTCGCTCAGCCCGTTCTCCAACGAGTCCCACCCGGCCCGGGCCACCGCCGTCGAGCTCTTCCGCGAGGTGCTCCAGGGCTCCGAGCTCGCCCCCAAACTCGACGCCGAACTGGTCGAGTTGCTGCCCGACGTGCTCTGGCTGTACCTGATGGTCGTCGTCCTCTACTGGGTCTTCGACCGCACCCCCGACACCGAGCGCACCCGCGAGTTCGTCAAGCGCTCCGCCCCCCTGTCGGCCCGCCTGATCAACCTCTCCCGCTACCGGGTCTTCCGCCCCCTGGTCCGCGACGCCAAGGGCCTGATCCAGGACTTCATCCTGCCCAGCATCGGCAAGACCATGGTCACGTAAGGTCCCCCGCAAGGGGAATCGGACACGGGCGGGAGCAGGGGCGGGGGCGCGGGTGGCGGACGGGGAGACGTTCCGGCTGGTGCGGGCGGCCCAGCAGGGCGACGTGTTCGCGATGGACGCGCTGATCACCGAACTCACCCCGTACGTCGGCCGGATCTGCGCCCCGGTCGCGCTGGAGCACGCCGCGGACGCCGTGCAGGAGGCGTTCATCGCGATCCTCCGCGGCCTGCCCACCCTGCGGACGCCGGAGGCGCTGTACGGCTGGGTGCGGGTCGTCGCGGTGCGCGAGGCCGTCCGGGTCGCCCGGCGGCACCGAACCGAGGTCGCCGTCCCCGACCTGGCGGACCTGCCCGCGGACGGGGACCCGGCGCTCTCCGGCGACGTCGCGGACGTGCTGCGGCGGCTCGAACCGCGGCAGCGCGCGGTCCTGGTGCTGCGGCACGTCGAAGGGCTGGACGAGCAGGAGGTGGCCCGGCTGCTCGACGTGCCGGTCGGAACGGTCAGGTCCCGGCTGTTCCGGGCCCGGGAGTCCTTCCGCCGCGCCTGGGGCTGACCCCCTCCTCAGCGCTCCCGGGCCGCGATCCGCGCCCCGAGCCGGTCCAGCAGCGCCTCGCCGCGCACCCCCGCGCCCGGCCGGCGCAGCGCCCGCAGAGCGCCGCCGCCCGGCAGCCGGAAGGCGCTCAGGAAGCCGAACCGGGTACCGCCGTCCTCGGGTTCGGCGGCCATCGCCCCCAGCAGCACCCGGCTCTGCATCAGGCACCAGCCCGGGGCGAGCAGCACCTCGAAGGTCTCCCGGTGGCCGATCCGGCTGACCGCGACGGCCCGGAACCGCCCGCGTTCCCCGCCCGCTCCGGCCTCCCCGCCCGCTCCAGCCTCTCCGCTCGCTCCTCCCGCTCCGGCCTCCGGGGTGAACGACCGTACGCCGGGCAGCAGTTGCGGGAGTTCGTGCTCCAGGTCGGAGACCACCTCCCACAACCGCTCCGGGGGCACGTCGTACCGGCGGGTGGCCACGGCCGGGTTCTTCGCCGTCGCGGCGATCACCCGCAGCCGCCGCAGCGGGCCGAGTTCGGCCGTCGGCCAGGTGGTACCGCTCGGCTCGGACACGGCCGGGACTCCTCGACTGATCGGCGCCGCAACGCCCCCAGGCTATCCGGCACCGCCCCGCCCTACCCCTCCCGTCCACGTCGGAACAGCCGCCGGACCCGCTCGGCGACCAGCTCGGGCCGCTCCTCGGGCAGCAGGTGCCCGGCCCCCGGAACGATCTCCACCCGCAGCTGACCAATCAACTCGGCCCCACTGGACAGGAGTTGCGGCGGGATCACCGGATCGTGCTCCCCGGTGAGGGCCAGCGTGGGCACCCCCAGCCGCAGCGCGCGGAACTCCCCGCGCCGCAACGCGGCGAGGTCCCGGACGACGAACGCCCGGTGGACGGACTCGCCCGCCAACGCCGCCAACGGCACCCGCGCGGCCTCTGCGAACTCGGCCACCTCCGCCGCGCCGAGCGCCGTACGGTCCGCCGGGCCGCGCCGCAGCAGGAAGCGGGTGAAGGCCGGCCAGTGCCGCAGCACGGCCCGCCCGAGCGGCGGCCACTCCAGGGCCAGCGTGTACCAGAACCGCCAGGCGCTGCCGAGCGTCCCGCGCCGCTCCGGCCAGAGGTGCACCATGTTCAACGCCAGGTAACCGTCGAACCGTTCGGGCCACCGCGCGCAGGCCAGGAACCCGGCCCAGGCCCCCCAGTCGTGCCCGACCAGGAACGCCGACTCCACCCCCAGCGCGTCCAGGAACCCCACCAGGTCCGCCGCCCGCGCCTGCGTCGACCACCGCCCCGGCGCCCCCTCCGACCACCCGAAGCCCGGCATGTCCGGGCAGAGCACCCGGAACTCCCCCGCCAACAACGGCACCACCCGCCGCCACGCGAACCAGTGCTGCGGAAACCCGTGCACCAACACCACCGGCGGCGCCCCGACAGGCCCCGCCTCGGCGTAGTGCACCCGCAGCCCGCCCACCTCGACCGTGCCGTGCCGCACCCCGGCAAGCTCGGGCAACGGCCGCTGCGAAGCCACCAGTTGACGCGTCATCGCTTCTCTCCCCGTCGGTTCCGTCGAACGTCCTGCCTGAAAGAGGAACCGACCCGCCACCGCACTCCACCCGCCCCGCGTGACGTGCGCCACGCCGAAACCGGCATGCCAGACTGGGGCATGCCCGACCGACCCGAGATCGTCTGCATCTGCGGCTCCACCCGCTTCACGGACGAGATGCGCGCGGCGAACCGCGCCCTGACCTTCGCCGGCACCATCGTCGTCGCACCGGGTGAAGCGAATGAGCCGGTCACCGAACAGCAGAAGGCCGCACTCGACGCCCTCCACCTGCGCAAGATCGACCTGGCCGACCGGGTCCTGGTCGTCAACCCCGGCGGCTACCTCGGCGAATCCACCCGCCGGGAGATCGCGTACGCCCACGCCACCGGCAAACCGGTCTCGTACACCGACCCCGGCTGAGCGGCGGGTTCGCTCCTGGGGCGGGTCGAGGTGGTCGGCGCGGCGGGCTCTCGTTGACGATCGGTCACGTTCGTTGCCCCGCGGTGTAGTTGATCCGAGCAATGGTCACTGTCTGTGCCTCAAGCGTTGCCGAGCGCCGCTACCCTGAACAAGAAGCGCCGCCTTACGGGTCTGGACCGCAGACGGGCGCGAACACGCGAGGAGGCCGAACAAATGGGCTGGCAAGAACGGGAACTGCACCCGAATCTCTCGCCCCGGCACTTCTACGGCGCCGAGATCCGCCTCCACCGGGCGAACAACAACATGTCGTTGGAGAGCCTGGGGAACATCATCAACTTCTCCAAGGGACACCTCTCGCGGATCGAGAGCGGCGCGTCCAAGCCCCCGGAGGGCCTGTCGGAGAAGCTGGACGTCATCTTCGGGACGAACGGACTCTTCTGCCGCCTCTACGAGTTGGCGAGGCGGGAGCCGTTCCCCGACAAATACAGCACATTCCACAAGCTGAACGACCGCGCGGTGGAACACGCCTCGTACTCGTTGTCGTTCCCGGGTCTGCTCCAGACCGAACGGGTGATCCGGGCGATCATGCAGGCGGGTGCGGCCCTCGCATCGGACGAGGAGATGGAGAGCTGGCTTACCGTCCGACTCGGGCAGCAGGAACGACTCCGGGCCGAACCGGCAGCGTGCGAGTACTGGTTCATCATCGACGAGTCCGCGCTGTGGCGTCCGATCGTCAGCCCGGAGGTGATGGTGGAACAGCTCTCCGCGCTGCTGGATGCCGGTCGGCGCCGCAACGTGACAGTGCAGGTGCTGCCGTTCAGTGCCGGTGCGCATTCGCGGGTGGGCGGCTCCTCGCTAATCATGTTGACCGCACCCGACGGTTCGATGGCCGCCTACGAGGAGGGGGACCGGTGGGGGCGTCTGCACGATGACGCGGAGACCGTTGTGAGTCGTAGGAAGGACTACGATCTGTTGCGGGCCCAGTCCCTCTCGCCGAGGGACACCGAGGTCAAGATCGGCTCCGCTTTGGAAGGATTCGCTGAGGATGCGCGTCGAAGGCATGCCTGAGAACTGGGTCAAGAGCAGCTACAGCAACCAGGACGGCGGTGCCTGCGTCGAGGTGGACGCCAACCGCCCCGGCACCGTCCGCGACTCCAAGGACCCCGACGGGCCGCGCCTGCGCTTCACCCCCACCGCCTGGAACGCCTTCATCTCCGCCACCGCCGCAGGCGAGTTCGGCAACATCTGACCCGAAACCGACGATGCCCCGTGGTTCACGCCCGAACCACGGGGCATGCCTTTGGCGCGAAGCCCTGGCCGAACAGGGCCCACCCCGAAGGGAACTGCTGAGGATGTACGCCGAGGGCACGCCTGAGAACTGGGTCAAGAGCAGCTACAGCAACCAGGACGGCGGAAACTGCGTCGAGGTAGACGCCAACCGCCCCGGCACCGTCCGCGACTCCAAAGACCCCGACGGTCCGCGCCTGCGCTTCACCCCCACCGCCTGGAACGCCTTCGTCTCCGCCACCGCCGAAGGCGAGTTCGGCAGCATCTGAGCCGCCTCCCTACTCAGGCCACGTTCTCGCCCCGGCCCGCCGGGGCGGGGCCGCCGTGTGCGGCCCAGAGCGGTACGACGCGCGGGGTGGTGGTCGGGCAGGGGGCCGGGTGGACGGCGATGCGGGTGGCGGGGCCGTGTACCAGGGGGAGCCTGGGCATGATCGTGCGGCGCAGCGCGTGCAGGGTGAGCGGGTGCCGGAACCGGGAGCAGACCGGAAGGGTGTTCAACGGTCGGACGGGTGTCGGTGCCGGCACAGGGGTTGCGCTCGCCCGGTGGCGGCCCTTCGATGCGCCGACTCCCGTACGGTGGCGGCCAGTTGGGGGTTCGCCTGCCCCGGAGAGGTACCAGGCGAGCCCGAAAACGAGGAAGAGCGCGGCGATGGCGATGCAGGGTGCCGCCCAGACGCTAAGGTGGAACACGTCGAAGTCCCTTGGGTTTGTTGGTACGAGAGGGTGGCTTCGACCTCGCCCCGGGGGTGTTCGCAGCACCCACCGGGGCACTTCTCTGTTCTGCCGAGAGCGACCCGATTTCTCCGAACGCTAGGCAGACGCAGGGGATCTGTCGATCCGTCAGATTCGAACAGATCCCACCGTCCCGGACTCGCGTTCACCCCTCCGGGCGGTCACACTCCCGACCGTTCTCCCAGCTCGCAGCCACTACGCAAGAGTTGCGCCGGGCCCACGCCAACCCCGCGCCATAGCAAGTGTGTTCGACATTCCCACGGGTGAATGGAAGAGCTGTCCGATTGACGCCCGCCCGCACCCTCAACTCCGCTTGCCCCAGCGATCGTTGTACTCCTCGGCAGCCCGCAGCACAGCGCCCCTGGCCGCGCCCGGATCCATCTCCGGCAGGGTGAACAGCCCAGGAGCAGCAGCCAGATGACAGGAGAAGTCGTCGTCCCAGCGCTGCACCGTCCACCCCGGCCAGCGGGGCGGGACGGCTTCCGGCTCGGGGAGGTTGGTGAGCGTCCACCAGCCGAGCGTGCGGCGTTCCGGGTCGAGGTGCAGGCCCGCGTCGGCGGCAACCTCGCAGTGGCTGAAGTCGGCTGCCCCGTCCAGGCGTTGCAGTAGGGCGGGGCCTTCCGCGGCGGGGTGGTTGCCGATGTCCGCAAGCAGGTGGCAGCGTTCGGTCCCAACCGTCACCACGACGACCGCCGGTTCCTCGGAATCCACCTCCCACTCCTCGGTGAGCACCGGCAGGGTCACCGGCGGCAGCGAGCGGTCGCGGACGGCCTCCGGGTCGAGGCCGAGGTACCGGCGCAGGTCGGCATTGCCGTCGTGGCACCAGCGCAACTCCCAGCCGGGCCAGGCTTCCTGGAGGAGTTCGAGGGTGGCCGCGCGCAGCCGGGGATCGGTGCTCGGGCCCTCCCAGGCGAAGAGCAGCAGCACCCGGCACGGCTGGTCGACCAGCACCGCGCCCTGGCAGAACACGTCGTCCAACCAGTACTGCCCGTGCTGCCGGTGCCCGCCGGGCCCGAGCGCCCGGATCCGTTCGACGGTGCGGGCCGGGCCGGCCAGCAGCGCGAGGTCGAGGCCGATGGCGCTGTACTTGTCCACGTACGGCCCGTGCACGGCGCCGGCCCCGTCCAGCAGGACGTAGTTCGCGCGGTCTCCCATGCCCGCAAGGCTGCCCCGGGCACCGCCCCGGCCGCCAGCGGATTACCGGCGGCCGGGGCGGGTGCGGTTCAGAAGCTGTCCGGGTTCCAGGGGGCGCGGGCGGTGCGCAGCAGGGTGTCCGCGCGGCGGGCGGCGTCCGGGGTCAGTTCGGTGAGCAGGGCGGCGTCGGCGAGGGCCGCCGCGCTGCCGCCGCCGAGGTAGAGGGTGCCGAGCCGGGAGACGTCGAGCGCGAGGTCGGCCGGGTCGTCGGTGGGGGTGATCCGGCCGGTGCCGTCGGGGGCGGCCTCCAGGGCCCAGCGGCCGGCCGTCCAGCCGGCGCGGTCGGTGACGTCCAGCACCAGGCGGCCGGGGGCCTCGTAGCGGCGGGCGGCGAACGCGGCGGGCAGGTCGAGCAGCCGCAGCCAGGTGAAGTCGGCGCTCTCCTCGTGCGGCTTGACCCCGCGCGGGTCGTTGAGCAGTTGCGGGAGGACGTCGCCGGTGCCGAGGTACGGGGCGACGACGTGGCGCACCCAGTCGACGGAGAAGGCGAACGTCCAGAGCGCGTTGGCGGTCTTCCGGTCGAGCGCGATGAAGTCCCGGACGGTGAGCGGGCAGTCGGGGTAGGCGCCGTCCCACTTGTCGTCGACGATGTAGTTGATCATGCCGGTGAGGGTGCCGTCGGCGGTGCGGTGGAAGGCGGTGTAGCCCTCCTTCCGGTCGAAGCCGGGCAGTTCGACCTCGCCGGACCGCAGCCGCCACCAGCCCTCGAACCGGCCGATCGCGCCGGGCTGGGTGGGCCGCCAGCGCTCGTGCAGCTCGGGGCCCTGCTTGCGGAACTCCTCCGCGGTGGCGAAGTCGATCCGGTGGCCCTCGTGCACGGGGAGCCCGGCCCGCAGGCCGCCCGAGCGCAGCACGTCGACCCGCCAGCCGGCCAGCGGGACGGCCGGGCCGAAGCCGAACCGGCCGTAGATGTTGTGCTCGGCGGCGATCAGGATCGCGGCGGCGGCGCCGCGCTCGCGGGCGGCGGTCAGGTCGTGCCGCATCATGCCGCTGAGCAGGCCGCGCCGCCGGTGGGTGGCGTTGACCGTGACGCCGGTGATCGCGTCGACCGGCAGCAGCGCCCCGCCGGGCACCGTCAGCCCGGTGTCGAAGCTGCGGAAGGTCGCCACGCAGCGCGGCCGCCCGTCCGACGCACCCGCCGGGCCGTCGTGGTCGAAGGCGGCCAGCATCCGTCCCGGCTCGAAGAGCAGCTCCCGCCACTCCGTCGCCGGGGCGACGTGCGGGCGCATGAACCCGAGCGCGAGCGCCCGGTCCCAGTCGGCCAGTTCCTCGTGGGTGATCGGCCGGATCTCGATGCCCCGGTGGGGGCCCTGTTGCGCGTCGTTGCCCATCGAGCCACCGTACGACGGCACCCGAACCCCGGCATCCGGTTTTCCGCCGGGTCGGAGCCGGGCCAAAGCCAGTGCCGTGTACGCCCCGCCCGCACGCCCCGCTCAGCGCCCCGCCCGCACGCCCCGCTCAGCGCTCCGGTCAACGCCCCGCCCGTCGCCCGTCCCCGCCATCGCTCCCACCATCGCCCGCGCCGCCGGCACCACCGCCGCGACCAGCCCGACCGCCACCGCGAAGACGAGCCGGGCTGCGGGCAGCGAACCGGCCGCCGGGTCGGGGACGCCGTCGAGGCGGGCCAGGAAGACGCCGCCGAGCAGGGCGGTGCCGAGGGTCGCGCCGAACTGCTGGACGGCGTTGAGCAGCCCGGCGGCCGAGCCGGTCTCGTGCGGACGGACGCCGGCCAGCGCGGTGGTGAAGAACGGGACGGTGAACAGCCCGCAGCCCAGCCCGGCAACGGCCAGGCCCGGCAGTACCGGCCACGGATAGCGGTGCGCGTCGGTCGCCGCGTACCCGGCGATCACCGCCGCCAGACCGAGGGCCAGCACCGCGAGCCCGGCCCGCATCACCCGGTGCCCGTGGCGGGGCACCAGCCGGGCGCCCGCCGCGAGCGAGCCGGCCGCCATCGCGGCGGTCCACGGGAGCAGGGTCAGCCCGGCGGCCAACACGCCCAGGCCCGCGCCGAGTTGGACCTGTAGCACGATCACCGGCAGCAGCCCGTTCAGGACCGCGAAGAACAGCGTGGAGGCGACCAGCGCGGACGGGAAGGCCCGGTCGCGGAACAGGCCCGGTTCGACCAGAGCCGCCCGTCCGGCCCGCACCCGAACCCGCTGCTGCACCGCGAAGAGCACCAACAGCACGGCGCCGAAGGCGAGTTCGGTGATCCGCCAACCGTCCCCCAGCACCCGTCCGCCGGTCAGCAGCGGCAGCGAGAGCAGCGCCCCGGCCGCCGCCAGCAGCACCGTCCCGACCGGGTCGAGCCGCCCACGGCGCCCGCCCCGGGCGCCCTCGCCGGCGCCCTCGCCGGCGCTCCCGTCGGCGCCCCCGACGGAGCCCCCGTCGGCGCCCCCACCGGCACTCCCACCACCGGGCAGCAGCCGGGCGCCCGCCAGCACCCCGCCCGCCAGCGGCAGGTTGACCAGGAACACGGCCCGCCAGGACAGACCGCCGAGGTCGGCCCGGGTCAGCACCGCGCCCAGCAGCGGCCCGAGGATCGCGGCCAGCCCCATCACCGGCCCGATGCCGCTCATCGCACGGGCCAGTTCGGGCCCGTCGAACACGGCCCGGATCAGGCCGACCGTCTGCGGGATGATCAGCGCCGCCGCCGCGCCCTGCACCGCCCGCGCCGCCAGCAGCAGCCCGGGGGCGGGCGCCAGCGCGCACACCAGCGAGGCGGCCGCGAACCCGGCCGTGCCCAGCACGAACACCCGGCGCCGCCCGGCCAGGTCGCCGAGCCGCCCGCCGGTGACCAGCAGCACCGCGAACGGCAGCGTGTACGCCGCGTTGAACCACGGGATCTCGGCGGCCGGCCCGCCCAGTTCCGCCCGGATCACCGGGGCGGCGACCGTCACCACCGTCGCGTCCAGCAGGTTCATCGCCTCCGCCGCCAACAGCACCGCCAGTGCCCACCAGCGCCACCGTCCCGCCCGCCCGTCCATGCCCGGCCCCTCTCCCCGCGTCCCCCGGCCTGCCGTCCGCAGCCCGGCCGCACCCAGCCTCGGCGGCGCCCCGCGGTTCCCTCCAGCCGCCGCCCCGGGATGGCGGATTTCCTCCAACCCACCGCCCCGCCAAGCGGATTACCATCGATCCGATGGAGGAGGCGACCGTGCTGGACGCACTGGAGCAGGCGTTGGTGCAGGCCCTGCAGGTCGACGGTCGGGCACCGTTCGAGCGGATCGGCGCGGTGCTGGGGGTGTCCGCGCAGACGGTGGCGCGGCGCTACCGGCGGCTGCGGGCCGAGGCGGGGCTGCGGGTGGTCGGGGTCGCCGACCACGAGCGGGCCGGGCAGGCCCAGTGGGTGGTGCGGGTGGCCGCCGTGCCGGGGGCGGTGGAGGAGATCGCCCGGGCGCTGGCCCGCCGACCGGAGACCTCCTGGGTGAAGCTGACCTCGGCAGGCACCCAGATCTTCGCGATCGTCCGGTCCGGCCTGGCCGAGCACCCGCCGGTGCTGAGCCGCCTGCCGCACACCCGGGGCATCACCTCGGTCTCCGCGCACTGCCTGCTACACACCTATCTCGGCGGCCCGACCGCCTGGCACGGCCGCCTCCGGTCACTCTCGGACAGCCAACTCGCCTCCCTCGCACCGGAACTGCCGCGGACATCCGCCGCTCCCCCGACCGACACCGACCTGCGCCTGCTGGACGCCCTGCGCCACGACGGCCGCACCCCGTACGCCGAACTCGCCGCTGCGGCGGGCTGCTCGGTCGCCACCGCCACCCGCCGCCTCGCCGAACTCCGCTCCTCCCGAAGACTGTTCTTCGACGTGGAGGTCGACCCGTCCGGCTACGGCATCGCCACCCGCGCCCTGCTCTGGCTGACCGTCCGCCCGGCCGACCTGGACCGGATCGGCACCGCCCTGGCCGCGCACCCCGAACTCGCCGTGGTGGCCGCCGTCACCGGGCCCGCCAACCTGCTCGCCCAGGCCCTCTGCACCGACCCCGCCGACCTGCACCGCTACCTGACCCGCCGACTCGGCGCCCACCCGGAGATCCGGCACGTGGAGGCCGAACCGCTGGTCCGCACCGTCAAGGCCGTCGGCCACCTCCCCACCAACCCCCTTGCCCACTTGGGCCGTTGACCGCAGACCTGCCAGGTGTCGGTGGGGTACGGAAGGATTCCCGCCATGAAGTTGCTCCCGGCCGTCGTGCCCACCGCCCTGTTCGACCAGCACGGCCTCGACCGCGAGAAGCACGAATGGGGCTACGACGTCCTGCACGCGGCGGCGGCCCCGGACGGCGGCACGTACGCGCTCGCCGTGCTGTGGCGGCACGAGAGTTCCTTCCGCCCCGACCCGACCGGGCCGAGCTTCCGGCACCAGCTGATCGTCCGGTACGCGCCCGACGGCACGCCCCTCACCATCGCCCCGCTCAGGGAGCCGCGTTCCGACGACACCGCCACCGCCGCCCACCCCCACGGCCACCGCCTCGCCGTGCTCCGGGACGGCACCCCGGTCCTCACCACCAGGAACGGCGGCACGTACGTGCTCTCCCCGGAGCTGGACGAGGTCCGGACGGCCTGGCCGATCGCCTCGTACGCCACCTGGAGCGACCGGGACCCGGACGCCGACCCGTTCGCCGCCTCGATCGCCGTCACCCCGAACGGCCGCCTGCTGTGCGCCACCGGCGAGTACGGGGTGCAGCAGTGGGGCGGCGTCATGCTCAACCTGGTCTCCGTCTCCGGGCCCGACGCCGTCCTCGCCCCCGGCCGGAAGCCCGAACTGCGGGCCCTCGCCTGCCTGGTGGACGAGATCCGCGAGCAGAAGCCCACCGACCTGGTCTTCCCGCACGTCCGGCACCGCGGCGAGCCGGTGTTCGGCGGCAACCGGCCGCTGCCCTCGCTGGTCGAGGCGCTGGACGAACTCACCGGCACCGCGGACGACCTCCACCGCCACCGGGACGGCTTCCTGCACTACCCGGCCGCGCTCGGCGACGACCTGTTCGTCGTGCCGGTCTACGGCCGGACGTTCCGCTCCGGCAGCCGGGGCCAGCAGTTCAGCTTCGCCCTGCTCGACGACACCGGCGCCGTCCGCGGCCGGCTCGGCGGCCTGGACCTGCGCGCGGACAGCCCGTTCACCGGCCAGGACTACACCGTGGTCGGCGACCCGTACCGCGGCCGCGCCTTCCACCTCAACCGCTACGGCCTGTACGCCTGGACGGCCGACGGCGAGCTGCGCGCCCGGCTCTCCCTCGACGACAAGCCGTTCAAGCCGCTGCGGCACTTCGCCCTCCACGGCTGCTCCCCCGACGGCGAGTTGCTGCTCGGGCACCGCAAGCAGCACCTGCTGATGCGCGTCCCCGTCCCGGACGAGCTGTCCGCGCTGCCCGCCGCCGTCGAGTCCGCGTTCGCCGGGCTCGCCCGGGCCCGCAACGCGCTGAAGAAGCGCCACGCCCCCGTGGACCGGGCCTGGGCGGACGACACCACCCCCGTGCGGCACCTCTGACCGGTGGTCCGGTTCACCGCAGCGCGAGGGTCAGCCGCCGCCGCTCCCGGTCGACGCCGGCGACGACCACCGGGACTTCGTCGCCGACCCGGAGCGTCCCCTCCGCCGGGCCCAGCGCCTCCGACGGCACCAGCCCCTCGACCCCGTCGGCCACCCGGACGAAGACGCCGAACGGAACCAGCCGGGTGACCGTCCCGCGCAGCGTCCGACCCGCCTCGTGGCCGTCGGCGAAGACCCGGAAGGGGTCCGGCTGAAGCGCCCGCAGCGACAGCCGGGCCTCCCCGTTCCAGGTGTCGAACTGGAGGAACTCGCCGCGGACGCGGTCCCCGACCCGGACGACGTCCGTCACCGCCTCGAATCGGCTCCAGGAAAGCTCGGGCAGCGTGACGAACCCGACGCCGGGAAAGACCGGGTGCCCGGGGCCCTCGTCCAGCGCCACGAACACGCCGAACCGCTCGATCGCCGCGACTGTGCCGGAGAGCACCTCACCGCGTTCGAGCCGCCCCAGGAACGCCCAGAGCTCCGGATGCTCGGCGGCCGCCATGGACAGCCAGACGCACCCCTGCTCCAGGTCGACGGCGATCACCTCGGCGCTGATCCGCCGCCCGACCCGCACGGCCTCCTCCCGCCGCTGCCCCCACGGCAGGTCCAACAGCCCGACCCGGCCCAGTGCTTCGGCGGCGAAGCCGTCCAGCACCACCTCAGCTCCCCGGGACCGGCTGATCCCGGTCACCACCCCGCTGCGGAGCTCACCGACCCGAACCGTCGCCAGGAAGCCCCGCACCGCACCGCCGTCCGCCGCACCGCCCGCTGTCTCGTCCATCGCGGCAGCCTCTCACGGCCGGGCGCGTCACGAACGGGCACGTCACGAACGGGCACGTCATGAACGGGCGCGTCACGGACGGGCGTAGAAGTCCGGGCGTCCCATGATCCAGAGGCTGGCCTGCTTGATGGCCGTGCCGGGGCGGGGGGCCTCGATCATCTGGTCGTCGCCGAGGTAGATGGCGACGTGGTAGATGTCCGCGGCGCGGCCGGTCTTGGTCCAGAAGACCAGGTCGCCGGGGCGGAGTTGGGCGTAGCTGACCGGGGTGGACTCGGCGTACTGGTCGGCGGCGAAGTGGGTGAGCTGCTTGCCGCCGCGGCGCCAGGCCATCATGGTCAGGCCGGAGCAGTCGTAGCCCTGCGGGCCCTCGCCGCCCCAGATGTAGGGCAGGCCGATGACGGAGCGGGCGAAGGCGAGGGCCGCCTCGGAGCCGCCCGCCGACCAGGTGCTCTCGCGCTGCGGGGCGGCGTGGTGCCGGGCGGTCTCGGCGGCCGCCGCTCGGGCCGCCGCTTCGGCCGCGGCCGCGGCCTCGGCTTCGGCGCGGCGGGCGGCCTCCTCGGCCTCGCGGGCGGCGATGGCGTCGAGCGCCTCCTGCCGCCGGCGTTCGAGTTCGACGGTGGTGTTGCGGGCGGTGGCGAGTTCGGCGAGCAGCCGCTCCCGGCGGGCGGCGGTCTCGGTGACCCGGGACTGCTGCTCGGTGACGCGGCGCTGGGCCTGCTCCTTGGCGGTGCGGACGGTGCCGGCGGCCGTGCGGGCGGCGTCCTCGGCCGCGCGGGTCTCCTCGGCGGCGCGGGTGGCGGCCTTCGCGGTGGCGGTGGCGTCGTCGAGAATCTGCCGGGTCTGGGCTCCGGCGATGCCGATGGCGGCGGCCCGGCCGGACAGCGGGGCGGTGCCGTTCGGGTCCAACAGGGCGTTGACGGCCGAGAGTTGGGGCGAGGCGCCCTGCCGGTAGATCTCGGCGAGCAGTCCGGCGGCCCGGTCGGCGGCCTCGGACCGGGCGGTCTCGGCGGCGGTCGAGCGGGCGGCGGCGGCCTTGGCCGCGTCCTCGGCGCGGGCGAGCCGGACGAGTGCGCCGTTGTACGCCTCGACGGCCTGTTCTGCCGCCTGCCCGGCCCGTTCCAGTTCGTCCCGGGAGGCGGCCAGCGCGGTCTCGACGGCTCCGGCGTCGGCGGCCTTGGCGTCGGCGTCGGCGTGCGCCCGCGCGACGTCGTCCGCGGAGGGGTAGTCGGGCTGCGGCGGGTCGTCGGCGGGCCGGACCGCGCGGGCGGCGAGGGCGCTGGCGGGGGCGTTTGCGGCGGGCAGCAGGGTGAGCAGGGCGGCGGTGGCGAGGAGGAGCGTGGGGAGGAGCCTGCGCGGCATGACGGGTCCCCTCTCGGCGGGCGGCGACGGTTCCTGACGAGTGGTCGGTCATCGCATGACGTGATGATCCGGTCACGCACCGCAAGATTCTCAGACCGGACGGTGACCCGGCGCCATCGCCATGCGGCTGCGCGGGTGAGATGTCGGATTGTCTGAACGGGCATATGCGCCGAGCAGGCGGGACGTCCACGAACCTTACCGGCCGCCCGGTGCGCCGCCACCGGTTTCAACGCCCCTTCAACGCCCCTTCAACAACCACCCCCATCACCCCGACCGCCCCGCCCGCCCCGACCACCCCCGCACCCCCACGGGCACCGCCATCCCCGCCTCGACGCCCCCGCCTCGCCGCCTCCGCCTCAGCGCCCCCGCCCCGAGGGCCGCCCCGACCCGGTCGCGGTGGTCCGCGGCCGCCCGGCCCGGACGGTGCGCCGCCGCCGCTGCGCCCGCGCCCGCCGCGCCGGGTCCCCGTGCGTACCGCCCGCGCCGTCCGGCCCGCCCCCGGCCGCACCGGCCCCGTACCCGTACCCCGCCCCGTACCCGTGGCCGGCCGCCGTCCCGTACGGGCCCCGCCGCGGGCGGCGGTGGGCCAGGGCCCGGGCGGCCATCCGCTCGGCCACCGCCTGCGCCTTCGGGTGCCCGGCCGGGACCTTGTCGGGTGCCCCGGCGATCAGGTCGAACAGCCAGGTGCGGGCCCGGTCCGTCCGCGTGTGCAGCCGCCGTTCGCGCCGGATCGCGCGCGCCATGCGCCGGGGGCGTCCGGTGTAGCGCCAGCGGGCCCACGGGCTGCCGGGGCGGGCCAGCCGGATCGCGCCGATCCAGGACAGGCCGGGCACCATGATGCCGAGCAGCCCCGTCCAGACCTTGCCCTTGAACAGCGCGACCAGGCAGACCAGCGCGTTGACGCCGATCACCGCGACCAGCCCCCAGCGGGTGTCCTGCCCGGGGACGACGCCGAGCGGCACGTAGCCGGTGAGCAGCAGCGCGGTGAGCAGGATGCCGAGGATCACCGCGTCCACCGACTTGCGGCCCTGTTCGCTCCAGTAGACGTCGTCCAGGTGCAGGATCAGCGCGAACTCGTCCAGCACCAGCCCGCAGCCGATGCCGAAGGACAGGCCGAACCAGTCGATCCAGGGGTGCCCGCCGTCGGTGGCGAAGGTGCCGATGCCGCCGAGCAGCAGGAAGCCGAGGCCGAACACCATGTGGTGGATGTGCAGCCCGCCGGGGGTGATGTTGCCGGGCCACCAGCGGACCTGGGCGCGGATCATCCGGGTGCTGAACCGGATGAACGCGAACGAGGTGATGAACCCGACCAGCAGCAGGAACAGCGGCTGCTTGTGGGCGTCCACGATGTGGTGGCGGTAACCGTCCAGCAGTGCACTGATCATCGGGTGGTGCCTCTATCCGACAGGGGGGCTCGCTCAGAAACCGCGGGTGCGCTTCGCCGCCCGGCGCGGGATCAGCACGTGCGGGGTGTCGCGGTCGCTGGCGCCGGGGTTCTTCAGGAACAGCCGGGCCACCTCGCCGCCGAGGTTGACGCCGATGGCCAGCGCCAGCGCCAGCGCCACCGCCCGGGAGGCGGAGACCAGCCCGGACGCGGCGTGGCCCTGGGCGAAGGCCAGCATGCCGAGGTACAGCGCCGAACCGGGCATCAGCGGCCCGATCGCCGCGGTCACGTACGGCAGCGCGGAGGCCGCCCGGTAGCGGGCCAGCAGCTGCCCGAACAGGCCGACCAGGCCGGCCGCGATGCCGGTGGCGACGATCGGCGAGACGTCCGCGTTGTGGGTCAGCACGCCGTACGTGGACCAGCCGATCGCCGCGTTTATCACCACCATCGGCAGCGAGCGCCGGTCGGTCTGCAGCAGCATCGCGAAGGCCAGCGCCAGCACCATCGCGGCCACCAGCTGGACGGGCGGGTTGGTGCTGCCGCCCAGGCTCTCGTCCGGCCGCAGCCTGGCGTTGTAGTTGACGCCGACGTACAGCACCAGCATCACGCCGATGATGATGCCCGCGATCAGGTACATCACCTCCAGCAGCCGGGCCGCGGCGGTGATGTAGAAGCCGGTCAGGCCGTCCTGGACGGCGGCGACCATGGCCCGGCCGGGCAGCAGCGCGAACAGCCCACCGGTGATCACCACCGAGCCGCGCAGGTGCAGTTCGTTGAAGGACAGCAGGATGCCGCAGAGCGCGGCGGGCATCGCAGCGATCACGAACTGGTAGAACTCGGGCAGCCCGCGGCGGGCGATCGCCGAGGCCAGCCGGTCGCCCACCACGGCGGTGGTGAACGCGGAGACGAACACCAGCCAGGCCGTCGAGTCGACCCGGCCGCCGACCAGGAAGGACGCCGCCCCGGCCAGCAGCCCGGTGGCCACCGCCATCAGCCACGCCGGGTACGGGTGCCGGTTGCGGCGGATCCCGGCGAGGCGCCGGTACGCGTCGTTGACGGAGACCTGCTCGGCGGTGATGTCGGCGACCAGCTCGTACACGGCGGCCAGCCGGGTGTAGTCGGAGGTGCGGCGGCGCACCACCCGGTCGGCGGTGACCGGCGGGTCGATCAGCGAGGGCTGGTGCGAGATCGAGATGAGCGTGAAGGTGACCTGCGGTTCGCAGTGGTCGAGCCGGTACGCGTGGGCGATGCCGAGCATCGCGGCCTCCACGTCCTCGGCGGCCTCGCCGCTGGCCAGCAGGAGTTCGCCGATCCGCAGCGACAGGTCGAGGACGCGCGGCACGTTGCGCTGGGCCTGCGCGCCGGCGGCGGGGTGCAGCTCGCGGGAGGTGCGCTCGAACGCCGGGCGCTCGGCCATCGGCGTCCGCAGCAGGGTGCGCATCCGGTCCGGCCAGGGGGCGTCGCCGGGGGCGCCCTTGTGCAGTTCGGCCAGGTCGATGCCGCGGGACGGGGTGTAGCCGGCCGCGTTCCACTCCTCGGGGGTGAGGGTGTCCTGGTACAGCGGGCTGCGGCGGACCCGGGCGGACTCGGCGGCCTCGGGCACCGGGTGGTGGCCGAGCAGGCCCTCGGTCTGCGCCGGCTGCGGCGCGTGCGGGACGCTGACGGTCCGTTCGATCGGCGGCGCGTCCGGTCCGAGCAGCCCCTCGGTGGGCGGCGCTTCCGGTGCCGGCACGCCCTCCGGCTCGCGATCGGACACTGCTTCCCTCCACCGCCCCGGCCGCCCGCCCGGTCGGGGCGGCCTCCTGGCCTCCACCTTGCCCGATCGGCGGCGCCGGTGCGAACAGCCGGTGACGTGGGGCGCACCACCCGGGGCGTCCGGCCGCCCCTCCCGTCCCGAAACTCCCGAATGCGACATACTGACCAGTCATGAGCGAGCAGCGGACGACTGCCGGGGCCCCGGGGAGCAGCGGCGGCGAGAGCGTCACCACCGTGGTGGTCGCGGGCGCCTGCAACCTCGGCATCGCCCTCGCCAAGGCCGTCGCGGGTGCGGTCAGCGGCTCCAGCGCGATGCTCTCCGAGGCGGCGCACTCCTTCGCCGACACCGTCACCGAGGTGCTGCTCTTCCTCTCCCTCAAGCGCAGCAGCCGCCCCGCCGACGGCAAGCACCCGCTCGGCTACGGCCGCGAACGCTACCTGTGGGCGCTGCTCGCCTCCTTCGCGACCTTCGTCGGCGGCGCGGTGTTCTCGGTGCACGACGGCATCCACACCCTGCGGCACGGCGAGGAACTGGGCAGCCCGGCCCTCTCCTACCTGATCCTCGCCATCGCCTTCGTGCTGGAGTCCGTCTCGCTGGCCCGGACGGTCCGCCAACTGCGCGGCGAGACCCGGCGGCTGCGCGTCGGCGGCTACCGGTACCTGCGGCACACCTCCGACACCGCCGTGAAGGCCGTCTTCCTGGAGGACTCCGCCGCCCTGGTCGGCCTGCTGCTGGCCTTCGGCGGCCTGCTCGGCGCCCAACTGACCGGCGACGCGCTCTGGGACGGCCTGGCCTCCGTCCTGATCGGCGTGCTGCTCGCCTGGGTCGCCTACGTGCTGGCCCGCGACAACGCCTCGCTGCTGATCGGCCGCTCCCTGCCCGAGCGCTACGAGCGCGCCATCACCGAGGCCCTCACCGCCCAGCCCCGGGTGGTCCGCGTCCTCGACCTGGTCACCAGCGTGTACGGCCCCGACGACGTCCTGGTCGCCGCCAAGGTCGACTTCGCCGACCTGGCCACCGCCGCCGAGGTCGAAGCCGCCTGCGACCGGGCCGAACGCGCCGTCCGCCGGGCCGTCCCCGCCGTCACCCGCGTCTACCTCGACCCGACCCCGCCCCCGGCCTGACCGGCCCTGACCGCCCCCTCCGGAGGCGGGCCGGGGCCCGGCCGGGGCGGTCAGAGGCCGTAGTCGTCGATGGTCTTCCGGTGGCGGGCGGTGTCGGCGCCCGCCGCCTCGGCGAGGGCGGGCCAGGCGAGGGGGTGGGCGAGGTGGGCGGTGAGGGTGGTGAGGAGGGCGTCGGCCTCGGCGGCGGTGGCGGTCGGCGGGACGCCGAGGGCCGCGTAGACGCCGGGGAGGCTGCCCTCGGGGTCGGCCGGGTCGTTGGTGCGGTAGCCGTCGCCGCTGTAGACCCAGACCGCGTACCCGGCCTCCCGGACGGCGTCGCGCAGGGCGTACCACTGCTCGGGGTCGGGGAAGGCGCCGTCGATCCAGTAGGTGGTGAAGCCCGCCGGGTCGAGCAGGGTGAGGAACTCGAAGACCGGCCGCCAGCCCTCGGCCTCCGCCGAGTCGGGCTCCGGGCGGTCGTTCAGCACGGCCGGGGCGAACACCGCGATGTCGCCGTGGTTGAGGTCGACGTCCTCGCCGAGCACCGGCAGCACCCGGGCGGTGGCCGGGCCGGTGCGCAGGGCGGGCAGGTCGGTGGTGCTGCCGTTGGCCCGCCGGACGCGCAGTTCGACCAGCTGCCACTGCTCCTCGACGGGGCCGCTGTCGGTGTCGAACTCGATGCCGAGCCGGGCCCCGGCGGCGCGGACGGCCGCCCAGTCCCGGTTGGCGGTGGCGGCGGTGAGCAGGTGCCACAGGTCGGGCTCCTGGACGGTGCGGTGCGCGCCCTCCTCGCCCGCGTCGGCCGGGTCGAGGGCGTGCGCGAGCAGGTCCTCGTACAGGCGCTGGGCCTCGGCGTGCGCGCCGCGCCGGGTGGCGGCGGCCGCGGCCAGCCGGCGGGTGTTGAGCGCCTCCGGCGAGTGGACGAGGACGGCCGCGCACTGTTCGCCGACCTCCTCCCAGCGGCCCTGGGCGGCGGCCCAGCGGGCGCGCAGCCAGTGCGCGTCGGCCGGGTCGGCGGCGGCGAGCCGGGCGGCGAGCCGCTCGACGCCCTCGCCGTCCTCGGCGTCGATCAGCAGCTGGCCGAGCATGCCGGTGAGGTACTCGTGGCCCGGGTCCACCTCCAGCTGGGCCCAGGCGAGTTCGGCGACGGCCCGGGTGTGGCCGAGGGTGCCGAGGGCGCCGGCCAGGTTGACCACCAGGACGGTGTCGGGCTGCTCGCCGCGGGCCCGGCCGGCGGCCAGCGCGGCGGAGAGCAGTTCGGCGCCGGTCTCCGGGTCGGGCCGGTGCTCGGCCAGCCAGGACGGCAACTCCTCGGCCGGGACGGGGAGTTCGGGGCGCGGCAGGGCTTCGGCGGCGGCCCGCAGTCCGGCCACCTGCTCGGCGACGCCCTCGGTGCGGCGGAGCTGTCCGAGCTTGCGCCCGGCGGTGCCGGCCAGCGTCAGGGCGACCTCGCGGGCGCCCCGGGCGAGCGCGAGCCGGCCGGCCCGCAGCACCAGGTCGAGGCAGGGCCGGTGCGACCCGGCGGTGTCCAACTCGCCCGCCCAGGAGGCGAGTCGGGCGCCGAGCGCGGCGTCGTTGTCGAACTCACCGGCGGCCGCCAGCAGTTCGACGGCGGAGGACCAGCGGCTGCGGATGTCGGGGTACCGGTCGGCCTCCTCGGCGTCCGGCAGCAGCTCCAGCGCGCGGTCGGCGCGGCCGAGCGCGGCGAACTGCAGGGCCCGGCCGGCGGCGAGCTTGCGCCGGTCGTCGTCGTCCGGCCGGTTCCCGGCGGCGACGTAGGCGCGCTCGGCGGTGTCGTACGCGTCCAGCGCGTCCTGGTGGCGGCCGAGCCGGTGCAGGGCGGAGGCGCGGCTGTGCGCGAAGGACAGCGAGACGCGCTCGCCGGCCGCGGCGATCCGGGTCTCGGCCCGGTCGAGGTGGCTGAGCGCCTCGGCGGGGCGGCCGTCGTCCTCCAGGGTGTCGGCGTACTCCCGGGAGAGGCAGTCGAAGCAGGCGCGGGCCGGTTCGACCCGCTGCAGGGCCTCCTCCAGCACGGCGAGCCGCTCCGGGACGTAGCCGGGGCCGTCGATGTTGGCGTGGCAGATGGTGAAGTCCTGGACGGCGCACACCGACTGGGGGCAGGACGCGGTCTCCTCGCGGTGCGCGAACTCCAGCAGCGACACCGCCTCGGACATCGCGGCCTCGCCCTGGTGGCGCTTGTTCAGCAGGTTCTGCAGCCGCCAGTGCCGCAGGAACACCTCCACCCAGGGCAGGCCCAGGGCCCGCGCGGAGGCCAGCGCCTCCGGGAACATCGCGTCGAGCTGCTCGTTGCGGCCCTCCACGGCGTGCCCGGCGATCTCGGCGAGCGCGTCGGCCAGCCGGTGCTGGCCGGACTCGGCGAGCTGCCGGTGGGTGTCGTGCACCCAGGACCAGATGTCGGTGGTCATCGTTCCTCGTCCTCGTGGGGAAGGTCTGTGGTCGGAATGCTGTCGGGCACCGCCGACAGTCCGCCGGCCGGCACGGCGGCGGTGAGCGCGGCCACCGCGGTGGAGACGCCGGACAGCGCCGCCCCCAGGTCGCCGCCCGCGGAGCCGGCGGCGGCCGCCATGATGACCTTCAGCGAGCGCAGCAGCGCGGCGGCGGTGGCCGCCCCGGTGTGCCCGTCCCGGTACGCGGCCAGCAGGTCGCGGACGGCGGGCGAGGCCAGGTTCAGGTACAGCCGGGCCTTGACGGTGCCGTCGGTGCGGGCGGTGAACGCCCGCGCCAACTGCAGGGCGGCGGACGGGATCCGGGCGTCCGCCCGGTCGTCCTCGATCCGCGCCTTGAGCTCGGCCTCGCGGTCCGGCACCAGCACCAGCGGCAGGCCGGGCGGGTCGAACCGGGCGGGCACCAGCTCCTCGCCGTCCTCGGTCAGCGCGGCCGCCAGCCACGCCTGCTGCTCGGCGGGCAGCGGCACGTCCGGGGCCCGGAACAGCTCCTTGTTGCCGCTCTCGCTGCCGAGTTCGACGATCCGGCAGTCGCGCAGCTGCGCGTAGCGGCGCAGGAACGGCAGCACCGCGTACCGGTCGCCGCGGGCGATCGGCACCTGCATCGCCCGGTAGAGCATCTCCTCGAAGCCGCCGCCGCTGCCCAGCGCCACGTGCACCGCGCCGGAACCCGCGGCGCGCAGCGCGCCCGCGGTCAGCTCGCCCTGCGAGGTGGGCACCGGGACGTCGTCGGCGAGCAGCGTGAACAGCCGGTCGTCGCAGAGCGCCGCGCCCAGCAGGTCCTGGCCGTGCCGGGCCAGGATCCGCCGCCAGGCCGCCGGGTGCAGCCGGGCGGTCTCGTACAGGCCGTCCACGATGGCGTCGGTGAGCGCCTGCTGGAGCGCCCGGTAGTGCTCGTCGCGCTGGAGGTCCTCGCGGCTGGCGGTGGGGGTGAGCCGGGTCGACTCGACCACGCCGCCGATGAAGCCGGCCCAGCTGGGCAGCAGGTCGCGGGCGTCGTCGGCGAGCAGCATGCCGCGCAGGTACACCGCGAGGTCCCGGTTGTCACTGGACCCGTACGTCCCGCCGTCCTGCACCCAGAGCAGGCCGACCGCGTCGGTGCGGCCCTCGACGGGGGCCACCGGGAAGGCGGTCAGCGGCTCGAAGCTGCGGGCGAAGGCGGAGGCGAAGCGCATCCGGTGCTGGTGCACCGGGCCCGGCAGGTCCTGCCGCCAGGGCACCGCCACGTCGTTGACCGGCTGCTCGTCCTCGCCGACGTAGACCGCGATCGGCAGCAGCACGCAGTACCGGGCCAGCACCTCGCGCAGCGCGAACTCGTCGGCCAGGTGGGCGTGTTCGGCCTTCAGCCGCAGCCGCACCACCGTGCCGGGGCCGGGCCGCGCCGGGGCGGGCTCCACGCTGTACTGCTCGCCGCCGCGGCTGCGGTAGGTGTGCGCGGCCAGCGGTTCGCGGTGCGAGGCGGTGGTGACGGTGACCTCCTCGGCCACCGAGAACGCGGAGAGGAAGCCCAGCCCGAAGGCGCCGATCAGGTCCTGGTTGCCGGTGAGGTCGCGCAGCATCCGGGTGTAGCCGGTGCCGACGGTCGCCAGGTACGCGTGGATCTCCGGCTCGGTCAGCCCCGCCCCGTTGTCCTCGATCGCCACCGTCCGCGCCGCCGGGTCGCCGGTGACCCGGATCAGCGGCCGGTACGCCCCCTCCGGGTCCTCCAACTTCCGCCGGGTGTGCGAGTCGTGGGCGTTCTGCACCAGTTCGCGCAGTGCCACCAGCGGGGTCGAGTACAGGTGCGTGGCGAGCACTCCCACCAGGCCGCCGAGATCGACCTCCGTGGTGCGGAGATTCGCCGGGTTCTCGGACGCGGGGAATTCTGCGCCGCTTCCGTCGGACCCGGAAGCGGGGGGAAGACCATCAGACATAAGGCCACAGTGTGCCAGTACGACAATCGGGGGACCACTGTTTTCCGATTTCCGGTTTCTGTCGATCCTCGGTCAACCGCACGTTGACCTGCGCGGGCCGCCCGCGGCCCGGCCGGAACGGTGAAATCCCTTGCCAGCACGGCTTTCTGCCGATCACCGCCGGTTCCGATGCTATTCCCCGGCAGTGACACCTTCGAGCGAACCGGCGTGCCCGGAGTGGAACCCGAACGGCCCAGTGGGCAATCCTGATGACGCGACGTCAGGAACCGGCGCGAACGGGGCGGCCAGCCCGCAGCGCCACATTCGCACCAGTTAGCAGGGAGACCACCGTGTCCCGTATTCGCGCAGTCGCCGTCGCCACCGCCCTCGGGGCCTTCCTCCTCGCCGGCGCCGGCACCGCCGCCGCCGACAACGGCGCCGGCGCCGACCACTCCTCCGACAGCGGCGTGGTCAGCAACATCGGCTCCGGCAACATCGTCGGCTCCGTCCACGGGAACGCCAACGGCACCCAGCAGACCGCGACCGGCTCCGGCGCGAGCAACCAGAACAACACCCTCGGTGTCACCGGCAACTCCGGCGGCGTCGGCGCCGTGCAGTCCAACGCGAACCTGGCGCACACCGTCTACTACCCCTTCGTCCTCTACTAGGCCGCCCGCCTCGCGCGGCGCGCACCGACCGGGGCCCGGGGGGCGGCGGGTGCGGCTCCCCCGGGCCCCCGAACCGGCCCCCCGCCCCCCCCCCGCGGCCCCCCCCCCCCCCCCCCCCCCCCCCCCCGCCGCCCCCCCGCACC